>DASVDQ010000024.1 GCA_036381035.1 Trueperaceae bacterium
GGGCAGGCCGCCCACGCCCAACGCCAGGTCCACCGACAGGCTGCCGGTGCTGATCACCCCCGCGCCCAGCACCTGCGCGGGCTCCGCCCCCAGACGCATGATCGCGCCCTTACCGAACTGCCTCTCGATCTGAGAGACGGCTGTCTCGAGAGCCTTCCTCCGGTCCTGGTTCATGGCGGCACAGCCCTCCGTCCGGCCGGGGCCGCCGTGATGGCGGTCCGGACGCGCCTTCCTGGGCCCGCCGCGCCGCGGGGCGCGGGCCTAGGTCAGCGCAGCACCGACCGCAGGAGGAGGTTCAGACCGGTGAAGGCCGACCGCTCCCGAGCCCAGCCGCGTCCCAAGGGCGGCAGGCTCAAGGTCTGGGAGGTCGTTCTGTCGCCGTCGGAAAGTGCGATCTCTAGGCGCAACTGGGGTCGGCGCCTCCCGCCGACCGTGCCCGGTTCGATCTCGTCCTCGCTGGGTGGTGCATGGACGTCGGCAGCGCCGGCCGACGCGCCGCCCTGGCCAGCCGTGGCGTGCGCCAGGTAGGGGTAGCCGATGGCGATCCCGACGTCCGCGGCGAACAGCGCCCTCACCGCCGCGGCCACGGCAGCGACGACCTCGGCGGCACCGGCGTGGAGGCCGGCCGGGAGGCGCTGCAGCGCCGTGAGGTGGGGGAGCAGCGTTCGCATGGTTTCCGGTCGCCATGCTACCACGGAGCCCGCCAGCGCCCCATGTCCGGGGCCCGCGCGCTCCTCGTCCCCGGCGGCCACGGCCTCGCCTCCGCCCGGGGCGCCGGACTCGAGGCGGCCGCCGCGGTGCTGGGCGTCGAGGGCCTCCTCGAGGAGCTCGGTGAGCAGGCCGCCGCTGGCGCCCTCGGCGACCGCCAGCGTGAGACCCCGCTCGGCGAGGCGGCGCAGCACCACCGACGCCATCTCGTCGCCGTCGACGCCCCAGACGCTGCCCTGAAGCGCGCGCTCGACCGCCGCCATCGCGGGCCGCGCGAGCTCCTCCGCCGCGTCGGCGCTGGCCGCCTTCGCCGCGACGCGCACGTGCACGCCGTCGCGCTTGGCGTAGGTCGCGACGCTGGGGTTCGCGCCCTGCGTCAGGTCGCCGAGGCGCTCGGCCACCAGCGACTCCCCGAGGCCGTTCGTCTTGTAGGTGCGGGTGAAGATGCTGGCCGCGGGGAAGGGCAGCCGCGGCACCGCCTGCTCCTCCCACATGCGCGTGAGCTCGCGCGGCGGGCCGGGCAGCGTCACGACGTAGCGGGTCCTGCCGCCCCCGTGCGTGCGCACGAGCCAGCCCGGGGCCGTGCCGATCGCGTTCGGCAGCACCTCGGCCGACGGGATCACGCGCGCCTGCTGCAGGTTCCGCTCCGGCATCGTCCGGCCGGTGGCGGCGAAGTGCTCGCGCAGCCAGGCGACGAGGCCGTCGTCCAGGTACTGCTCCTCGCCCACCACGGCGGCGACGGCGTCCCGGGTGAGGTCGTCGTCGGTGGGCCCGAGGCCGCCGCAGAGGACGACGAGGTCGCTGCGGGAGAGGCCCTGCGCGACGAGGTGCTCGATCCGCCCCCTGTTGTCGCCGACGCGGGCCGACCAGAGGACGTCGACGCCGCGGCGCGCGAGGTCGCTGGCCAGGTAGGCGCTGTTCGTGTCGACGATCTCGCCGAGCAGGAGCTCGGTCCCGACGCTGATCAGCTCCGCGCGCTCGACGGGGGTCTCGCCCTCGGCTCCGTGGGTAGCCACGAGAGACGATGGTACCCCCGCGGGTGTAGTAGAATCCGTTCGGTCCCCACCCCCGGGACCGAGATGGGCGCTCACCCCAGCGCCTACGGAGGGATGAACCCTCCACCATCTCCTCTTTGACCCTGCGCCCCCCACGCAGGGTCCTTTTCTTCGGCCGCCTCGCCCGCGCGCTCGGGGCGCCGACGGGCGGCGTCGCATCGCCCCGCGCGCCGACCCTGGCTCCTGGGGAGCGGCCGAGGACCGCTCGGCCCGCGTCCATGCCTCTAACTGCGGTGCCAGAAGCCGGTGCTAGCATCCGGCAATGGAAGACTTCGCCGCCCACACGAAGCGCCCGGAGAGCGGGCGTCCCACGGTGCTCGCCGAGCTGCGCGGCACGCGTTGGGAGCGGCTGGCCGGCCGCAGCGTCAAGGACGAGCTCAGGGCCAACCTGATCCGCAAGCTGCGCGCCGGCGAGGACCTGTTCCCCGGCGTGCTCGGCTACGACGAGACGGTCACGCCCGCGGTCGTCAACGCGATCCTCTCGCGCCACAACTTCATCCTCCTCGGCCTGCGCGGGCAGGCCAAGACCCGCATCCTGAGGCAGCTCGTCGAGCTGCTCGACGAGGAGATCCCCTACGTCGCCGGCACGGAGCTGCACGACGACCCGTTCGCCCCCATCAGCGCGCAGGGGCGCGCCATCGTCGAGGAGTGCGGCGAGGCCACGCCCGTCGCCTGGCTGCCGCGCGACCACCGCTACCTCGAGAAGCTCGCCACGCCCGACGCCACGGTCGCCGACATCATCGGCGACATCGACCCCATCAAGGCCGCCCGGCTCGGCACCTCCCTCGGCGACGAGCGCGCCGTGCACTACGGCCTGCTGCCGCGCGCCAACCGCGGGATCTTCGCGATGAACGAGCTGCCCGACCTCGCCGGCAAGGTGCAGGTCGCGCTGTTCAACGTCATGCAGGAGGGCGACGTCCAGATCAAGGGCTACCCCGTGCGCCTGCCGCTCGACGTCCTGCTCGTCTTCAGCGCCAACCCCGAGGACTACACGGCCAGGGGCAAGATCATCACGCCGCTCAAGGACCGCATCGGCAGCGAGATCAGGACCCACTACCCGCGCACGCTCGAGGAGGGCATGGCGATCACCCGGCAGGAGGCCTGGCTCGCGCGCGACGGCGAGAGCCCCGTGCACGTGCCCGCCTTCGTGGCCCAGGCCGTCGAGGAGGTGGCGTTCCAGGCGCGCGACGACTCCCGCGTCGACAAGCACTCAGGCGTCTCCCAGCGCCTGCCCATCAGCCTGCTCGAGAACGTCGTCTCGAACGCGGAGCGGCGTGCGCTCACGCTGGGCGAGGACCGCCCCATCGCGCGCGTCAGCGACCTCTACGCCGCCTTGCCGGCCGTCACGGGCAAGCTCGAGCTCGAGTACGAGGGCGAGCTCAAGGGCGCCGAGGCCGTGGCCCGCGACATCGTGCGCCGCGCCATCGGGCAGGCGTTCGGCCGTCACGCCACGTCGCTCGACACCGACGACGTCGTCGCCCACTTCGAGGCCGACAACCAGCTCCGCGTGCCCGACCAGGTGAGGACCGCGGACCTCCTCGAGGTGTTCGCGGCGGTGCCCGGCCTGCTCGACGCCGCCAGGGCGCTCGCCCCCGGCGGCGCGGCCGACGAGGTGGCTGTCGCCGCCGAGTTCGTGCTCGAGGGGCTCTACGCCAGGAAGCTGATCTCCCGCAGCGAGGAGCGCGGCTACACCGCGGCCGACCTCGACACCGCCGCGTCGGCCGCGCCGCGGGCCCGCTGGAACTGAGGCCAGGCGTGCCCACCGTCAGGTACTCGAAGTACGAGGCGACGCTCGAGGACCTCGAGCCCTCCGACCTCATGCGGATGCTCGCGGACAGGCTGCTGCAGTCGGGCTTCGACCGCGACCCGTTCGACCCCGACCCGGACTGGCGCCCCACCATGGAGGACCTCTACGAGGCCATCGCCGAGGCGCTGATCCAGGAAGACCTCGTCTCGGAGGAGATGATCCGCCAGGCCATGGAGGCCGAGGACTGGCTCGACTCGGAGATGGGCCGCGTGGTCAAGCAGCTCGCCAAGCGGCTGGCCGACGAGGGCTTCATCCGCCCCGAGGGCACCGAGCCCGGCGAGCGCGAGGCGCCGGGACCGGGCCACGGCGGCGAGGTGCCGGGGCGGTCCCAGTTCCAGCTCACCGACAAGGCCATCGACTTCCTCGGCTACCGCACCCTGCGCGACCTGCTCGGCGCGGCCGGGAGGTCGTCCGTCGGCAGCCACGACACCCGCTTCACGGCCGCCGGCGTCGAGGCCGTGGGCGAGTCGAAGCGGTACGAGTTCGGCGACAGCCTCAACCTCGACGTCTCCGAGACCCTCAAGCACGCGGCCAGGCACGGGCTGGGCCGCCTGAGGCTCGAGGAGGAAGACCTCTTCGTCATGCAGGCCGAGTACCGCTCGTCGGCGGCGACGGTCGTGATGCTCGACTGCAGCCACTCGATGATCCTCTACGGCGAGGACCGCTTCACGCCGGCCAAGCGCGTCGCGCTGGCCCTCGCCCACCTGATCCGCACGCAGTACAGCGGCGACTCGATCCACTACGTCCTGTTCCACAACTCGGCCGAGGAGATCCCCCTCTCCGAGCTCGCGGCCGCGCAGGTGGGGCCGTACCACACGAACACGGCCGAGGGCCTGAGGCTCGCGCAGAAGATCCTCAAGCGCGAGAGCAAGGACATGAAGCAGATCATCATGATCACAGACGGCAAGCCCTCGGCGATCACGCTCCCCGACGGACGCGTCTACCGGAACGCCTACGGGCTCGACCCCCTGGTGCTGGGGGAGACGCTGCGGGAGGTGGGCAACTGCCGACGTCACGGCATCCAGGTCAACACGTTCATGCTCGCGCGCGACCCGGAGCTCATCGCCTTCGTGAGGCGCGTCAGCGCCATGACCCGCGGCAAGGCCTACTTCACGACGCCGCACACGATCGGCCGCTACGTCCTGCAGGACTTCCAGTCGCGGCGCACCAAGATGGTCAACTGAGACGCTCCCGGCGCCCGCGCCGTGAGGCTCGGGCGTCCGCGCGGAGCGAGCAGGGACCTGCTAGTCCGGCGCCGGCTCAGCCCTCGGCGACCGGCGCCGTCAGGTCGAGGCCGTTGGTGCGGTTCATCGCCGCCTCGAGCCCGTCGCGGTAGAGCGCCTCGACGGCGTCGGCCGCCGCGTCCACCACGCGCTCGAGGACCGCGCGCTCGCCCTCCTGGAACCGCGACAGGACCCAGGACTCCGTCGCCCAGCCGGTCGGCGGACGGGAGACGCCCACCTTCAGCCGCAGGAAGGCGGGGCCCAGCTTGGCGATCACGTCGGCGACGCCCTTCTGGCCGCCCGCGCCGCCCCCGCGCTTGAAGCGCAGCCGGCCGAGCGGCAGGTCGACATCGTCGTGCACGACGAGCAGGTGCTCGGGCGAGGTGCGGGCGCGCGCCAGCACGGCCTGCACCGGCGTCCCGGAGAGGTTCATGTAGCTCTGCGGCTTGACGAGGAGGACCTGCGTGGAGCGAGCGGGCTCGCCGGGCAGGGCCACGCGGGCCTCGTCGCGCGCCGCTTCGCCGCGGCCCTCCCGGCGGAACCTCCCGCCCCAGCGGCGCGCGAGCTCGTCAACGACGAGGAACCCGGCGTTGTGCCGGGTTCCCTCGTACCGGGGCCCGGGGTTCCCGAGCCCGACGACCACCTCCACCGTCACTCCTCGTCGCCGGAGGGCTCCTCGCCTTCTTCTTCCTCGCGGCCCACGACCTCGGGCTCGGCGGCCTCGGCCTCGGCCTCGACCTCCTCGGCCGTCACGCGCGGCGGCACCACCGCGACGATCGCGAGCTCGAGGTCGTCGAGGACGTGCGCCTCGGAAGGCAGGTTCGCGACCAGGTCGCCGACGTGGAGCGAGTCGCCGACCTCGAGGGCGCTCACGTCGACCTCGACGTGGTTCGGGATGTACCGCGGCAGCACCGAGATCGTGACCTCGCGTCGCTGCACGTCGAGCTGCCCGCCCGCGCGGACGCCGACCGCGCTGCCGACGAACTCGATGGGCACGTGCACCACGACGGGCTCGTCGGCGCTGACGGCGTAGAAGTCGACGTGCATCGGCTTCCGGCGCCGCTTGTCCATCTGCACCTGCTTGACGAGGACGCTGTGCACCTCGCCGTCGACCTCGAGGTCGATGAGGCTGGAGCTGCCGACGGCGCGGAACGCCTTGTCGAACGAGCGCTCGTCGACGCTCACCGGCACGTTGAGGTCCTTGTTGTAGACGACGGCGGGCAGTCGGCCGCTGCGCCTGAGCTCGCCCAGGCCGCCCTCGCCGCGCTTCTCGGCTGCAAGCTTCATCTGTCCTCCGAGGCGCGGCGCGTCGGGCCGCGCGCTGACCAAGCAGTCAGCTTACCCGCAAGGCGGCGCCCATGTCCACCGCGGCGCCGACGCGACGCGCCGCTCGAAGCCCGTCACGCGCCGCCGTGCACCTCGAGCTCGCGCACCCCCGGGTTCGCCGCGAGGTAGAGGGCGGCGTCCACCAGGCGCTGCACGGGGATCCAGCGCGAGGTGTCGGCGCCGGGCATCGCCGCGCGGTTCGCCGGCGTGTCGATGGTGCCCATGGGGTGGAGGACGGCGGCGTGGACGCCGGTGCCGACGAGCTCGGCGGCCAGCGACCTGAAGTAGCCCGCGAGCGCCGACTTGGCGGCCGCGTACGCGGTCCGCCCGGGGGCCGGCTGGAGCGCGGACCCCGCGCCGAAGGCGAGCACGAAGCCCTCGCCCCGCGCGATCATGCCGGGGAGGACGGCGCGGGTGGCGTTCACCACGGTCGTGAGGTTCTCGTCGAGCAGCGCCCTCACGGCCGCCAGGTCGGCCTCGTGGGCCGGGGCGGCCGCGAAGCCGCCGACGGCGTTGAGCAGCACCGCGCACGAGCCCACGGCGCGGTCGAAGGCCTCGAACTGGCGCCGCGTGGCCGCCTCGTCGCGCAGGTCGACGCCCGCGTAGCCGAGCCTGGCCGCGGGCTCGAGGGCGAGCACGGCCTCCCTGGCGGCCTCGGCGCTGTCCTGACCGGCCACGAGGGCGACGGGCCAGCCGCGGCGGGCCAGCGCCGCGGCGAGGTGCGGGCCGACGGCGCCGGCGGCGCCGGTGACGGCGGCGTAGGTGCCTTCACGGGGTGAGGAGACGTCGACTGGCATGAGGGCAGTCTAAGTGCGGCGCCGCCCGCGTGCCGCGCGGACCGCCCGTATACTCCACCGATGAGCCTCACGCTGGCGCTCCGACCCCAGCTCCTGGCCGCACGCGCCGCGTCGCGCGCGCTGCCCGCCGCCGACCGCGACGCCGGGCTCCGCGCCATGGCGGAGGGCCTCTCCCGCGACGCCGCGTCGATCCTGGCGGCGAACGAGGAGGACGTGCGCGCCGCCCGCGCGTCCGGCATGCCGGAGCCCCAGGTCGACAGGCTGGCCCTGACGCCCGCCCGCCTGGCGGCGATGGCGCGGGCCTGCGAACAGGTCGCCGACCTGCCCGACCCGCTCGGGCGCGTCCTGGACGGCTGGAGCCTGGCGGCCGGACCGCGCGTCACGAAGGTGACGGTGCCGTTCGGGGTGATCGCCATGGTCTACGAGTCGCGGCCCAACGTCACCGTCGACGCCGCGGCCCTGGCCCTCAAGGCCGGGAGCGCCGCCGTGCTGCGCGGCTCGTCGAGCGCCCTCAGGAGCAACAGGGCGCTGGCGGCGAGCCTGCGGCGGTCGCTCGCCGGCGCCGGGCTGCCCGAGGACGCCGTGCAGCTCGTCGACTCCCCGGACAGGGAGCTGGTGACCGAGCTCTTGCGCGCGAACGGCCTCGTCGACCTCGTGATCCCCCGCGGCGGAGCGGGCCTGATCAGGCACGTCGTCGAGAACGCCACGGTGCCGGTCATCGAGACGGGCGTGGGCAACTGCCACGTCTACGTCGACGCGGGCGCCGACCTCGCGATGGCCAGCCGCATCGTGCTGAACGCGAAGACGCAGCGGCCGGGCGTGTGCAACGCCGCCGAGACGCTGCTCGTGCACGAGGCCGAGGCCGCCGCTCTGCTGCCCGGCCTGGCCGCCGCGCTCGCGGAAGCCGGCGTCGAGCTGCGCGGCTGCGAGCGCACGCGCGCGCTGGTGCCCTACGCCGCGCCGGCCACGGAGGCCGACTGGGAGACCGAGTACCTGGACCTCGTGCTCGCCGTGAGGGTCGTGCGCTCGCTCGACGAGGCGCTGGAGCACATCGCGACCTACGGCACCAGGCACAGCGAGGCCATCGTGACGCGCTCGCTGGCGAGCGCCGAGCGCTTCAGGCGGGAGGTCGACGCCGCCGCCGTGTTCGTGAACGCCTCGACGCGCTTCAACGACGGCTTCGAGTTCGGCTTCGGCGCCGAGATCGGCATCAGCACGCAGAAGCTCCACGCCAGGGGGCCGATGGGCCTGGCCGAGCTGGTCACCTACAAGTACGTGGTGGACGGCAGCGGCGAGGTCAGGGCCTGAGCGTCCCGGCGGACCCGTGGGCGGGGGCCCAGCGCCGGGCGCAAGGCCCTTCGTTCCGGGCTTTTGCGCCGTCCAGGACGGAGAAAACCGTTTGACCCGGGGGCCCCTGAAGGGGTAGAATCAGCTGTTTGGGGCGGCCGGCAGGGCGGGCGTCCCCGGAGGTCAGGTTGAGCTCTTACACGGCGCAAGACATCAAGGTCCTGCGGGGCCTCGAAGGCGTCCGCAAGCGGCCCGCGATGTACGTGCAGGGCGGCACGGGCGTCGACGGCTACCACCAGCTCCTCACCGAGATCATCGACAACGCCATCGACGAGGCCCTCGCCGGCGAGGCCGACACCGTCGAGGTCTACCTCAACGCCGACGGCTCGGCCACGGTCGTCGACAACGGCCGCGGCATCCCCGTCGACATCATGGAGGCCGAGAAGAGGCCGGCCATCGAGGTGATCTTCACCGAGCTGCACGCCGGCGGCAAGTTCGACAACGGGGCCTACAAGGTCTCGGGCGGCCTGCACGGCGTCGGCTCCTCGGTCGTCAACGCCCTCTCCAAGCGCTTCGAGGCCGAGGTCAGGCTCAAGGGCCAGCTCTACCGCATCGCCTTCGCGAACGGCGAGGTCGTCGAGCCGCTCAGCGTGGTGGGCAAGGTGCCGAGGGGCGCCCGCGGGTCCACCGTCACGTTCCTCCCGAACCACGACATCTTCAAGGGCATCGACGGCTTCGAGTACGCCAGGGTGCGCCGCCGCCTGCGGGAGCTGTCGTTCCTCACCGGCGGCGTGAAGATCGTGCTCGAGGACCGGCGCGGCGCCGAGGTCAAGCGCGAGGTCTTCCACGAGAAGGGCGGCGTCGCGGCGTTCGCCGAGGCGCTGGCGAAGGACGCCAAGCCGCTCTACGACAAGGCCATCGCGCTGGCGGGCACCGCCACGGTCGACACCGACCGCGGCCCGCAGACGATCGACGTGCAGGTCGGCATGGTGCACACGTCCGGCTACGGGCAGACGGTCCTCACCTACGCGAACATGATCACGAACCGCGACGGCGGCACGCACCTCACCGGCTTCAAGGCCGCTTACACGCGGGCGCTGAACAGCTACGCCAAGGCCAAGAGCCTGCTCAAGAAGGGCGACCCGGCCCCCACGGGCGACGACTTCCTCGAGGGCATCGCCGCCGTGATCTCGGTGAAGCTCCCCGACCCGCAGTTCGAGTCGCAGGCCAAGGTGAAGCTGCTGAACCCCGAGGCGCAGTCGGCGGTCAACTCGGTCGTCTACGAGAAGCTCACCGAGTTCCTCGAGGAGCACCCGCGCGCCGGCAAGTCCATCGTCGAGAAGGCCGCGCAGGCGGCGCGCGCCCGCGAGGCCGCCCGCAAGGCCCGCGACCTCGTGCGCCGCGCGAACCCGCTCGAGAACGACGACCTGCCGGGCAAGCTGGCCGACTGCCAGTCGCAGGACCCGGCCGTCTCGGAGCTCTACATCGTCGAGGGCGACTCGGCGGGCGGCTCGGCGAAGCAGGGGCGCGAGCGCCGCTTCCAGGCGATCCTGCCGCTGCGCGGCAAGATCCTCAACGTCGAGAAGGCGAACCTCGGGAAGATCCTCAAGAACGCCGAGATCAGGGCGATGGTCGCCGCCATCGGCGCCGGCATGGAGGGCACGGGGGACGACGCGCACTTCAACCTCGACGAGGTGCGCTACCACCGCATCATCATCATGACGGACGCCGACCACGACGGCTCCCACATCAGGACCCTGCTGCTGACGTTCTTCTACCGCTACATGCGGCCGCTGATCGACGCCGGCTACCTCTACATCGCCCAGCCGCCCCTCTACGGCGTGCGCTTCGGCAGGCAGAAGGACATGACCTACGTCTACGACGAGTCCGCCCTGCAGCAGCTCCTGAAGCAGCACAAGGGCAAGAGCTACGAGATCCAGCGCTTCAAGGGCCTGGGCGAGATGAACCCCGAGCAGCTCTGGGAGACGACGATGAACCCCGAGACGCGCGTGCTCAAGCGCGTCACGAACGACGACGCGCTCGAGGCCTCCGAGGTGTTCGAGACGCTGATGGGCACCGACGTCCCGCCGCGTCGCCGGTTCATCGAGGAGAACGCCCACCTGGCGCAGCTCGACGTCTGAGCCGCCGGCAGGCGGCGCCGGAGGTCCGGCCCGCAGGGGGTCCTCGGCTCAGGCCGGGGACGGCGCCGGCGTCGCCCTCACGGGCGCACGAGGTTCGGCGGCGTACGTCCGGCCAGGACGTCGACCACGGCCCGCGCGCAGAGCAGCGCCATCTCCGTGCGGGCCGCCACGGTGGCGGACCCGATGTGCGGCGCGAGGACGACGTTCGGCAGCTCCAGCAGGGCTGGTTCGACGGCCGGCTCGCGCTCGAACACGTCGAGGCCGGCGGCGAACGGCCGTCCCGCTCTCAGCGCCTCGGCCAGGGCGGCCTCGTCGACGACGGGTCCGCGCGAGGTGTTCACCAGGACCGCGGTCTCCTTCATCAGCGCCAGCTCGCGGGCGCCGATCAGGTGCCTCGTCTCCGCCGTGAGGGGCACGTGCAGGCTGACGAGGTCGCTCTCCCGCAGCAGGTCGTCGAGCGCGGCGTAGGTGACCCCCAGCTCGTCCTCGGCGGCCGCGTCGCGCCGGCGGTTGTGGTAGAGGACCCGCATGCCGAAGCCGCGGGCGCGCCGGGCGACCGCCGAGCCGATGCGCCCCATGCCCACGAGGCCCAGCGTCGCGCCGGCCACGGGCACGCCGAGGAGCTGGCCAGGCTGCCAGCCCGTCCACCGGCCCCCGCGCACCAGCGCGTCGCCCTCGACGAGGCGGCGCGCGGCGGCGAGGAGCAGGGCGAAGGCGAGGTCGGCGGTGGCCTCGGTCAGGACGTCTGGCGTGTTCGCGACCGCCACGCCGCGACGGGCGCAGGCCGCCACGTCCACGTTGTCGTACCCCACGGCGTAGTTGGCGACGACGCGCAGGGCAGGCCCGGCGGCGTCGAGCAGCTCGTCGTCGACCCGCTCCGACACCAGCGTGATCAGAGCCGAGGCGCCCGCGGCGCGGCGCAGCAGCTCCTCGCGCGGGATCGCCTCGTCGGAGTCGTGCACCTCGACGACGAGACCGGCCTCGCGCAGGGGCGCGAGGCCGGCGGCGGGGAGCCTCCTCGTGACGAAGACCCGGGCCGTCACTCCAGCCCGAGCTCCTGGCGCTCCGCGTAGACGTCGGCCGAGCTCAGTGCCAGGCCGCGCTGCTCCGCGACCTCCTCGGCCGTGTAGGGCTCGAACGACTCCACGACGTCCTCGTTCCCGAACGAGGTCATCACGTGGTTGAGGATCGCCGCGATCTCGGCGTCGGGCAGGTGGGTGTGCGACGGCATGACGCCGTTGTAGGCGGTGCCGTCCACCTCGATCTGGCCCATGAGGCCGAACAGCACCACGTGGACGGGGTAGTCGCGGCTGGCCTGGTAGAGCTCGCCGGCGTGGCCCGCCAGCGGCGGGAACAGGCCGGGGAGGCCCTGCGCGTTCGCCTGGTGGCAGCCGGCGCAGGTCGCGAACGCGGCCGCGCCGTCGACCTGCTCGGCGGCGCCCGCCGCGCCGGCCTCGCCGCCGGCCTGGCCGCCCTGCGCGCCCGCCGGCGCCTGGCCGGGCGGGACGATGCCAGGGTCCTGCACGCCGCGCTGGGCGACGAGCTCGATCGCGCGGTCGATGTCGAGCCTGGCGCGTCCGTCATCGTAGACCTCGTAGCCCTCGAGGCGTGAGGTCGCCGCCTGCAGGCCGGCGCGGAACTCCTGGCCGTCGAGCGCCTGGGGGCGGGCACGCGGGCGCGCCGTGGCCAGGACGAGCAGGAGCAGGAGGAGACCCACCATCCCGACGAACGAGAGGACGAAGGCGGCGCGCACCTGGCCCTCCGAGACCAGGTACTGCCTCACGGGCTGGAACTCGGGGACGTTGTCGTCAGCCATGATGCTCCGAGACGGCGGCGACCAGGCGCGGGTCGTTCGCCGGCAGGACCTGGCGGCTCGCGAGCTGGCGCGCGAAGGCCGCCAGCCAGATGCCGCCGATCCCGATGAAGACGAGGACGTCGGAGAGCGTCAGGGCGAAGCCCTCGCGGCCGAACGCGGGGGCGATGAACCAGAAGTAGTTCAGCGCCTGCGACAGGATCGCCCACACGGCCACGACCGAGAGCGCTCGCCGCTTGCGCTTCACCCAGCGCGAGAACAGCACGAAGAACGGCGCGAAGAAGCCGAAGAAGAGCAGCCACGCGGCCAGGCCGATCCAGCCGGGGCCGAAGCGCACCACGTACCAGCTCGCGGTCTCGACGACGTTGTTCGACCACTGGATGATGAGCTGCGAGACCTGCGTGTAGGCCCAGAACATCGTGAACGCCAGCAGGAAGTTCCCGAGGTCCTGCAGCCGCCGGGGCGTGAGCAGGGCGTCGACGGTCGGGTTGCGGTCGGCGAGCCACGAGACGACGAGGATCACGAACGAGATCGCGGTGATCGCCTGGCTGGCCATGAGGATCACCGGGTAGATGCCGGAGAACCAGGTGGGCGTCAGCGACATCGCCCAGTCGACGCCGGCGAACGTCATCGTCAGCACGTAGAAGACGAACCACATGCCAGACACGCTGCGCAGCCGGTAGCCGAGGGTGCCGCCGCGCTCGGGGTCCTCGTCCTGACGCAGCGAGGCGCGCCGGTAGAGCAGCGCCGCGCCCGTCCACACGGCGAAGTAGACGACCGCCCTGACGACGAACCACGGCACGTTGAGGTACTCGGTCTTCGCCGCGACCGTGGGCTGCTCGGCGAGGTACTCGGCGTGGGTCCAGGGGAAGAGCTCGTTCATGCCGAGGAGCACCGGCACGAACAGCAGCGCCATGAGCGGCACCAGCGTGGCGGCCGACTCCAGCGGCCTGGCGACGAGCGAGCCCCAGGGCCCGCCGGCCAGGTGCTGGGTGAAGAGCAGGACGAGGCAGCCGAGCGACAGGCCGAGCCAGAACAGGTACGACATCAGGTACGACTGGAAGAACTGCGCGTCGCCGAAGAGCGCGAGCACCGCCGCGCCGACGATCGCTATGACGCCGACGCCCAGCGCCGTCACCTGCAGCCTGTCGGTGGCCGGCGGCGCGAGGTGGAGCGTGGGACGTACCTGGCCTTCGTGTGCGCTCAAGCTCATCTGGCTGCCTCCGCTGTCGGCAGGAGGACCTCGGCGCCCTCGGGGATGTCGGCGGGGTCGGCGTTCTGCGATAGCTGCAGCGCCTTCACGTAGGCGGCGATCGCCCAGCGGTCCTCGACCGACACGCGCGAGGCGTAGGGGAACATCCGTCCGAAGCCGTTGGTGATGGCGTTGTAGAAGTAGCCGACCGGGGCGGCGAGGAGCCGCGGCTCGTCGACGAACGAGGGCGGCTGCGGGAACCCGCGCCGGACGACAGCGCCGGTGCCGCGTCCGTCGTAGTCGTGGCACGGCGAGCAGTAGACGTCGTAGCGCACGTGCCCGCGCTCCAGGAGCTCGACGGTCAGGGGGACGGGCAGCTCGGTGAGGAGGCCGTCCGCGCCCTGGCCCGTGAGGTACGAGGGGTCGAGGGCGCCGAACTGGCGCGAGACGGTGTTCGGCACGGGCTCGCGCATGCCGGAGCCGTCCGCGAAGAACCGCGAGGCCTCGAACGGCTCGACCTTGGGCTGGTCGTACATGTTGCGCCCGCAGGCGGAGAGGAGGAGGGCCGCGGCGAGGAGCGCCGCGGCGTGGCGCAGGGCGCGCCGGCTCGCCGTCCGGCTCACGCCTCCACCTCCACGACGCGCTCGGGACCGAGGCTCTCGAGGAACGCCGTCGTGCGGCGCAGGTCGAAGCGCGGGTCGGAGCTCTCGATGCAGATGAAGAACTTGTCGCGGCTGGCCTTCTCGAAGCCGGGCGCGTTGAACATCGGGTGGTAGGCACGCGGTAGCCCGTTGCGGAAGATCATGAACAGCCCCGCGGTGAACGCCGAGGTCAGGATCGTGAGCTCGTACATGATGACGATCCAGTTCGGCCAGCTGTTGAACGGCTTCCCGCCGATCACCAGCGGGTAGTACTCGACGTTGGCCCACCACTGCATGAAGAAGCCGCCCAGGCCGCCGAGGACGCCGACGGCCAGCACGATCCAGCCGAGGCGCGTCTGCTTCATGCCCAGCGCCTCGTCGAGGCCCTCTATGGGGAAGGGCGTGTAGGCGTCGGCCTTGGTGTAGCCGGCCGCCCGCACGCGCTCGGCGGCGCGCATGACGTCGTCGACGGTGCCGAACTGCGCGGCGACACCGTGCAGGCCGCCGGCGACGGTGCCGGCGCGGCGCGCCTCCTCCACGGGGTGCGTGCTCACGCGTTCACCTCCGCGTAGTACCGCTCCCTGACGTCCTCGAAGGGGTCGACCTTCTCATGCTCGTAGTGGTGAGCGGTCTCCTTGGTCTCGGCCGTGGCGATCGAGGGCAGCAGCCTGATGAACAGGAAGAACAGCGTGGAGAAGAGGCCCAGGCTGCCCAGGTAGAGCGACCAGTCCCAGAAGGTGCTGATGTAGTCGGCCCACGAGGACGGCAGGAAGTCCTTGGTCAGGGACACGACGATGATCACGAAGCGCTCGAGCCACATGCCGACCGAGACGATGATCGAGATCACGAACAGCGCCAGGGGACTCTGCCTCACGCGCCGGAACCACAGCGGCTGGATCGCCACGAAGTTGCACAGGATCAGCGCCCAGAAGAACTGGGCGTGGTCGCCGAAGAGGCGGTTGAAGATCATGTAGCGCTCGAACTCGACTCCCGAGTACCAGGCCGTGAAGATCTCGATCAGGTACCCGTACACGACGATCATGCCCGTGGCGAGCATCAGCTTCGCCGAGTTGTCGAGGTGGCGCAGCGTGATGAGGTTCTCGAGTCCGAACGCGCGCCTCAGCGGCACGGCGAGGATCAGCACCATCGCGAAGCCGGCGAACACGGCGCCTGCGACGAAGTAGGGCGGCATGATCGTGTTGTTCCACCCGGGGAGCTGCGCCACGGCGAAGTCCATGGCGATCGTGCTGTGCACGGACAGCACCAGGGGGAACGAGAGCGCCGCGATCAGGAGGTAGGCGCGCTGGTAGCGCTGCCACTCCTTCGCCGAGCCGGTCCAGCCGAGGCAGAGGACCGAGTAGAGGACGCGCTGGAACGGCGTGGGGGCGCGGTCGCGCAGGCTGGCCAGGTCGGGGATCAGTCCGATGTACCAGAACAGCACCGAGACGCTGGCGTAGGTGCCGATCGCGAAGAGGTCCCAGTCGAGCGGGCTGCGGAACTGCGGGAACAGCCCGAAGGTGTTCGGGTAGGGCAGCAGCCAGTAGAAGACCCACGGACGGCCGAGGTGGAGGATCGGGTAGAGGCCGGCGCAGACGACCGCGAAGATCGTCATGGCCTCGGCGAACCTGTTGATGGTCGTCCGCCACGGCTGCCTGAACAGCAGCAGGGCCGCCGAGATCAGCGTCCCGGCGTGACCGATGCCGATCCACCACACGAAGTTGATGATCGGCATCGCCCAGGCGACGGGGATGTTGTTCCCGAAGATGCCCACGCCGGTCGTGATGAGCACGACCACCGACACCAGGTACATCGCCAGGAACGCGGCCGAGATGCCGAAGCCGATCCACCACCAGCGCGGCGTCCGCTGGACGTCCAAGAGCACCGGTGTGAGGACGGTGTCGTCGATCGTCCCGAAGCTCTGGCCGGGGCCGATGACGCGGTTCGTCTCGACGAACGGCCGCTTGCCCGTAGCTACGGCCATCACGCGCTCCCTTCGAGGGCGGGGTTCGGGTTCGTGAGCTTGGCGAGGTAGCTGGTGCGCGGGTGCGTCTGCAGCTCCTCGAGCAGCGTGTAGTTCAGCGGCGAGGCCTTCAGCTCGTTGACGGCACTGCCCGCGAGGTTGAGGTCGCCGAAGACGATCGCCTGCGTCGGGCACGCCGCCTGGCAGGCCGTGACGACCTCGAGGTCGGCGATGCGCCTGTCCTCGTTGGCGGCCTCGATCCGGGCCTTGGCGATGCGCTGGACGCAGTAGGTGCACTTCTCCATAACGCCGCGGCTGCGCACCGTCACGTCGGGGTTGTTGGCCAGCGACAGCGGCGTCGCCGTCGCGTCGAGCTCGGCGTACTGCAGGAAGTTGAAGCGCCTGACCTTGTAGGGGCAGTTGTTCGAGCAGTAGCGCGTGCCCACGCAGCGGTTGTAGACCATCACGTTGAGGCCCTCGGAGTCGTGGACCGTGGCGCCCACGGGGCAGACCGGCTCGCACGGGGCCTTCTCGCACTGCTGGCACGGCATCGGCTGGGCGAAGAACCGGGGGTCGTCGAGCGAGCCGGCGTAGTAGGAGTCCACGCGCAGCCAGTGCATCTCGCGCCCCACGGCCACCTGGTCCTTGCCGACGATAGGCACGTTGTTCTCGGCCTGGCAGGCCACGACGCAGGCGTTGCAGCCGGTGCACACCGTCTGGTCGATGACCATCCCCCACTTGTAGCCCTCGTAGGCGTAGTCGGGGTAGAGGTCGGCCTCGTGATGCTCGACGGGGTGCGCGAACGACGGGTGCTCGGGCTCCTCGCGGAACTGCGCCAGCGTGCCGGCGCGCACGATGTGGCGCCGCTCGCCAGTGCCCTCGAGGGCCTGGTGGTCCTGCGTCGTGACGAGGCGGTGGCGCCCGCCGGTGGGCGAGACCTCCACCGGCGCCGCGTAAGGGGCCGACGTCGTGCGCAGGACGTAGGCGTTCACGCCCACGCCGGCGGCGACGCTGCCGGCCGCCGTGCGCCCGTAGCCGAGGGCGAGGGTCACCGCGCCGTCGGCCTGGCCCGGCTGCACCAGCACGGGCGCGTCGAGCGTGCGCCCGTCGACGGTGAGCCTCACGACGTGCCCGGTGTCGACGCCCAGGCGCTCGGCCGTGCGCGGGGCCATGAGCGCGGCGTTGTCCCAGGTGAGCTTCGAGATCGGCCGCGGCAGCTCCTGCAGCCAGCCGTTGTTCGCCAGGCGCCCGTCGAGGACGCCGCTGTCGTGGCACAGGGCCAGCTCCAGCTCGCCGCCCGCCGGCAGCGGCTCGGTCACGTCGGCCGGCGTGACCTGCACCGGCGGCGCCGCCGTGCCGGCCACGACGCCGCGGAAGACGCTCTCGCGCCAGAAGGTCTCGAAGTCGCCGCTCACGCGGCCCTCCCAGTACCCGCGCACGACGTCGTAGGCCGTGGCGCCGGGCTGGCCGAGCAGCGCGGCGAGCACCTCGTGGTGGCTCTTGCCGCCGTAGAAGGGCAGGATCAGCGGCTGCTGGATCGTGACGGTGCCGTCGTAGGCGCGGGCGTCGCCCCACGTCTCGAGGAAGTGGGCCTGCGGCACGTGCCAGGTGCAGGCGCGGCCGGTCTCGTCGTGGTAGAGGCCCACGTGGGCGCTGAACGGCACCGACCCGAGCGCCTCGGCGAAGCCCAGGTCGGCCGGCGCCGTGTAGACGGGGTTGGCGCCGAGCACCAGCAGCGCGCCGACCTCGCCGGCGCGCATCGACTCGGTGAGGGACGCGATCTCCTCGGCGTGCACGGCGGGCCGCGCCGAGGGGCTCTCCACGTACGTGACCGTCGTGCCCACGGCGCCCAGCGCCGCGTTGATGGCGGCGGCCAGCGCGTGCACGACGGGGGGCTGCTCGGCTCCGGCGATGACGACGGACGCCCCCTGCGCCGCCTGCAGGTCGGAGACCATCGCGTCGAGGACCGCCGCCGGCAGCGCCGCGGGGGCCTCGGCCGCGGGGGACGCGACGCCGAGCCGGGAGGCCAGCACGGCGGCCGCCGCGGCGATCTCCGAGGGCTTGAGGGCCACGCGGTGGTCGGCGACGACGCCGGTCGGCGACGGGGAGCTCTCGAGCTGGTAGAGGCGGTTCATCGCCGCGTCGGCGGCGAGCGCGCGCCGGCGCTGGGCGAAGTCACGGGCGTAGGCGAGGCGGCCCGGCCCGCGGTCGAGGAAGTCGGCGCCGAGCGAGACGATGACGTCCGCCCTGGTCAGGTCGTAGACGGGCCTGACGTCGGCGCCGAACGCCAGCCGCGCGCCGGCGACCTCGTTGTCGGGGTGCAGCGGGTCCCACTGGTGCCAGGTCGCGCCGGGGAACGCGGCCAGCACCTGCTCGAGCTGCGCCGCGAGCGTGGGCGACGTGACGTGCTCGGTGAGCACCGCCAGCCGCTGGCCGCCGGAGAGGCCCCGCGTGGCCGCGCCGAGCGCGGCCACGAAGTCGTCCCAGGTGCGCTCCTCGCCGCGCTCGCGCACGACGGCCGAGCGGTCGGGGTCGTAGAGCGAGAGCACCTCGGCCTGCGTCGTGGCGCCGGTGGCGCCGCGGCTGGCCGGGTGGTCGGGGTTGCCCTCGAGCTTCGTCGGCCGGCCCTGGTGGCTCTCGGCCAGCACCCCCTCGGCGTAGCCGCCGTAGGTGACGGCCGTGGCGTAGAAGAGCGGCTTGCCCGGCGTGACCTCGGCCGGTCCCCTGACGTAGGGGACGATCTTCTCCTCGGGCAGCGGCGGCCTGGCGCAGGCGGAGAGGCCCGCCAGCGCCATGCTGGCGCCCAGCAGCTTGAGGAAGTCGCGGCGGTCGAGCCCCTGCTCCAGCGGCGCCGCCTGGCGCGGGAACTCCTTGTTCAGGAACTCCCTGAACTCGTCGGTCTCGGCCAGCTCGCCCAAGGAGCGCCAGTAGGCGGGGCCTTGCTGCGAGGCGAGGCGCTCCCTCAGCTGGGCGAAGTCGCGGCGGTCGCCCTCGCCGCCGGCGTTCATCGGTGGCACGTCGAGCATTGGATGAGCCTGTCGGTGTCGATGTGGTAGGCCTCGATGAGCTCGTTGCCTATGGCCCTCTGCACCTCGGGCTCTGACGGGAACCTGTAGTCCATGTTGAAGACCTCGCTGCGCGGCCTGAGCTGCGTCGCCGGGTCGCGGTGGCACTCGAGGCACCAGCCCATGGTCATGGCCTCGGCCTTGACGGCGGTCCGCATCTGGTCGACCCGTCCGTGGCAGCTGGAGCAGCCGACGCCGTTGTTCACGTGCACGCTGTGGTCGAAGTAGACGAAGTCGGCCAGGTCGTGCACCCTGTTCCACTCGATCGGCTGGCCGGACTCCCAGCTCTCGAACACGGCCCGGAGCTGCGGGGTGTTGGTGCGGATCTGCGAGTGGCAGGTCATGCACGTCTCCGTCGAGGGGATCGAGGCCGTGTTGGAGGTCTCGACCGTCGAGTGGCAGTAGCGGCAGTCGAGGCCGACCGTCACGACGTGCGTGTTGTGCGGGAAGTCGACGGGCTGCGCTACGGGCACGCCGACGCGGTTGTTGGTCGTCCGCGCGAAGAACACCAGCGCCGACACCAGCAGGACGACGAAGACGCCGCCGCCGATGACCGACCAACGCACCAGCGCGTTGGCCGAAGGCGGGTAGAGCTGCGGCATGGCTCAGCCCCCCGGCGTGCACGCGCCTGGCCGGGCCAGGCTCGCGCGTCGGTGAGAGGCGTCGCCGGCGTACACGTGCGGGCACGGCGTGGTCGACATCATGCTCGGGGGACTACCTCCTCGGATCGGTCGCAGACAGCGGTTGGCGCTGAGATGTCGTCGCGTCCGGAGCGGCCGAAGTGGCGCGCCCGTCGACAAAGCGATGCCCAATCTAGCATGGGGCGCGACCGCCGCCGCTCAGGACTTTCGCCCCTGAGCGGACAACGGTCGCGCCACTGGCCCTGGTGGTGGAGCCTGCCGGACTCGAACCGGCGACTTTTCGCTTGCAAAGCGAACGCTCTCCCAACTGAGCTAAGGCCCCGAACGTCGGCGCGCGGCGGCGACCTCGCGCCGCCGCAGCCGCAGAGCCGAGCTTAGTGCCGGCGCCAGGGGCTGTCAACGCGCTGCCGAGGGCCTCAGCATACCCGCGGGACCACCCCGGGGGGGTCGCCGGGCCCGGCCCCGACCGGGCGGACGGCGGGCGCCACCGCGCTACTCGTCCGCGGCGAGGCGGGCGAAGATCATCCGCCCCATGTTCGTCTGCAGGCTCGAGGTCACGACGGCGTCGACGCTGCGGCCGACGAGCTCGGCGGCGTCCTCGACGACGACCATCGTGCCGTCCTCGAGGTAGGCGAGCCCCTGACCCGCCTCGCGCCCCTGCTTGACGACGTTCAGCGACAGGCGCTCGCCCGGCATGTAGGTGACCTTGACGCCGTTCGCGAGCTGGTTGACGTTGAGGACCCTGACGCCCTGCAGCGCCGCGACGCGGCTCAGGTTGTGGTCGGTGGTGACGAGGTCCTTGCCCTCCTGCAGGCAGAACCGCACGAGGCGGGCGTCGACGGGGTCCTTCGGGTCGTCGCCCTCCACGGTCACGACCTCCGCCGACACGCGTCCGTGGCCCACGAGCCTGTCGACGACCTCGAGCCCCCGCCGACCGCGCTGGCGCCTGAGCGGGTCGTCGGCGTCGGCGAGGCGCTGCAGCTCGGCCAGCACGAACTGCGGCACGAGCAGGCGCCCGTCGAGGAAGTTCGCCTCGGCCACCTCCACCACGCGCCCGTCGATGAGGGCCGAGGAGTCGAGCACCTTGTCGTGCCAGGGCAGCTCCGACCGCCCGGCGGCGGCCGCGGCGGTGCGCAGGCCGGGCAGGACGCGGCGGTTGGCGACGAAGAAGCCGCCGCAGCTCGTCACCGCCAGCAGCGCGATCAGGATCGACCAGTACCAGGTGAAGCCGGGCACCTCGGCCAGGACGCTGTTCACGAGGATCGTCAGCACCAGGCCCACCGTGGCGCCCACCAGGCCCGCGACCACGGCGTCGGGGCCGACGGAGGAGACCCTATGCATCGCGCGCGACCACAGCCTGCCGGCGCGCTTGGCCAGCCCGCGGGTCAGGAGGTAGGCGCTGAGGGCGCCGACGACGGTCACGTAGAAGAGGTTGTTGGGACCGGCCAGGAGGCCGCGCGGCTCGAGGAGCCAGACGCTGAGGAGGTAGCCGGCGACGCCGCCGGCGAGCGTGAAGAGGCCGCTGGCGAGGCCGGCGCCGAAGCGCTCCTCGGGCGCCGGACGCTCGGCGCGCCCATCGGCGGCCTCGGGGGCCGTCCCCTCGCCGCCCATCGCGGTGCGGTTCACCCCTCACCCCGCACGGAGCCTCACCCCTCGCCCCACACGGCCGTCAGCGCCTCCCGCAGCGTGCCGACGCCGACGACGGCCTCGGACGAGCGCGGGCCGATCACGCGGCCGAAGCCGGAGCGCGACGCCTCCTGCACGCGCCGGCCGAGCTGGGAGACGCTGCGCAGCTCGCCGGCGAGCCCGACCTCGCCCACCAGGGCGGTGCCCTCGTCGACCGGCCTGTTCGTCACGGCGGAGTAAGTGGCGACGGCCACGGCGAGGTCCGTGCCGGGGTCGGTCACGCGCAGGCCGCCGGCGACGTTCACGTAGACGTCGAGCCCCTCGAGCGGCAGGCCGAGCCGGCGCTCCAGCACGGCCAGCACGACGTCGACGCGGCGCTGGTCGAGGCCCTGCACCACGCGGCGCGGCGCCGGGTAGGGGCTCTTCGAGGCCAGGGCCTGGACCTCCAGGAGCAGGGGACGCTGGCCCTCCAGCACCGCCGCGACGACGGAGCCGGGCGCGCCCACGGGCCGCTCGGCGAGGAACGCGGCAGAGGGGTTCGGCACCGCCACCAGGCCGCCCTGCGTCATCTCGAACACGCCGACCTCGCCCGTGGCGCCGAAGCGGTTCTTGGAGGAGCGCAGCACGCGCATGTCGCCCGCCGACTCGAGCGTGAGGGTCGCGTCGACCATGTGCTCGACGACCTTCGGCCCGGCGACGGTGCCCTGCTTGGTGACGTGGCCGATGAGGACCAACGCCGTGCCGGCCTCCTTGGCCGCCGAGACGAGCAGCGCCGTGGCGTCCCGGACCTGCGACACGCTGCCCGGCACCGCGCCCTCCTCGTGGGTGAGGGTCTGGATCGAGTCGACGATGGCCAGGCGGGGGCGCCTCTCCGCCAGGTACGCGGCGACGGCGGGCGCGAACGTCTGCCGCGTGAGCCTGAGGCCCGCCCCGACGCCGATGCGGTCGGCGCGCAGGCGCACCTGCAGCGGCGACTCCTCGCCGGCCACGTAGAGCACGTCGTCGCCCCGCGCCGCCGCGGAGGCGGCGAGCTGCAGGAGCAGCGTCGACTTGCCTATGCCCGGCTCGCCCGTGAGGAGCACCGCGGACCCTGACACGATCCCGCCCCCCAGCACCCTGTCGACCTCGTCGTCGCCGGAGGGGAAGCGCGTGGGCGCGGCGCCGTCGACGCCCAGGAGGTCGACGCTCTCGGCCGCGCGTGCGCGCGCGCTGTTCCGGACGGCGGGCGGGGACTCCTCGACGACGCTGCCCCAGGTGCCGCAGCGCGGGCACCTGCCGAGGGGCATGGGGCTCTTCGCCCCGCACTCGGTGCAGACGTACGCGGTGGTTACGCGGGGCACGGCTCTCCGGCCCGCGGGCGCAGGGGCAGCATCGCCCCCAGCGTACCGTGAGCGGCCGCCCGGACGCGTGGCGGGGCCGGCATGCGCCCAGAGGGGGTCCCGCCGCGGCGGGGCGGGCGGTCTGCCGCGGCCTCAGACCAGCGGCACCGGGCGCGCGAAGACGGGCCTGCCGTCCTCGATGGTGACGAGCAGCGGCTCCTGCGAGCCGTGCGCGAGGATCTCGAGCGACAGCGGGTCCTCGATGTACTCGCGGATCACGCCCCTGAGCGGGCGCACGCTCTCGCCGGGCGGGAGCTTGTCGACGAGGAACTCCGCCACCTCCTGCGCGAACGTGACGTCGATGCCCCGGCTGGCGAGCTCGCGCCTGATCTCCTCGAGCGCCTGCCTGGCGATGACGACGATGTCGTCGCGCCCGAAGGTCTCGAAGACGATGACCTCGTCGAGGCGGTCGAGGAACTCGGGCGAGAACAGGTTCCTCAGCGGCACGTCGTGCCCCTGGCCGGCGTCGTCCTGGAAGCCCACGCCGCCGCCCCTGTTGAAGCCGGTGTTGCTCGTCATGATGAGGATCACGCGGCGGAAGTCGACGGTGCGTCCCAGGCCGTCGGTGAGGCGCCCGTCGTCGAGCACCTGCAGGAACGTGTTGTAGATGTCGGGGTGCGCCTTCTCGATCTCATCGAGCAGCACGACGCTGAAGGGCTGGCGGCGGACGGCCTCGGTGAGCCTGCCGCCCTGCTCGTGGCCCACGTACCCCGGCGGGGCGCCGATGAGCTTGCTTATCGAGTGGGCCTCCTGGAACTCGCTCATGTCGAGCCTTATGAGCGCCCGCTCGCTGCCGAACAGCTCGGTGGCGAGCTGCTTGGCGAGGAACGTCTTGCCGATGCCGGAGGGCCCGACGAAGAGGAACGACGCCGCCACGCGCGTGCGCCCGCCGAGGCCGACGCGGGCGCGCCTCAGCGCCGCGGCCAGCGACCTGATGGCGCGGTCCTGGCCGACGACCGTGCGCTTGAGGTTCTCCTCGATCGTGGCGAGCTTGGCGTCGTCCTGGTCGTCGACGTAGATGCCGCCCCACGAGTCGACGACGGCCTCGATGTCGGCGCGGCCGACGATGGGCGTGCCGTCCTCCTCCTCGAGCACGGGGAAGCCGAGCGACTTGTTCAGGCGCGTGCGCGAGGCGGCCTCGTCGATGAGGTCGATGGCCTTGTCGGGGAAGTTGCGGCCCGGCAGGCTGCGCTCGCCGTAGCGGACCGCCATCTGCAGCATCTCGTGGGGGATGACGACGCCGTGATGGGCCTCGTACTTCTCGCGCAGGCCCACGAGGATCTGCAGCGACTCCTCCGGCGTGGGCTCGAGGACGATCACGGGCTGGAAGCGGCGCTCGAGGGCCGCGTCCTTCTCGATGTAGCGGTGGTACTCGCCCGTAGTCGTGGCGCCGATGACCTGGATCTCGCCCCTCGAGAGGGGCGGCTTGAGGATGTTCGCGGCGTCGAGGGTGCCCTCGGCCCCGCCGGCCCCGACGAGCGTGTGCAGCTCGTCGATGAAGGCCACCACGCGGGCGCTCCTGAGCTCCTCGATGATCTGCTTGAGGCGCTCCTCGAACTCGCCCCGGTACTTCGTGCCGGCGACGATGTTCGAGAGGTCGATCGAGAGCACGCGCACGCCGTTCAGGTTGGGCGGCACGCGGCCCTCGACGATCGCCTGCGCCAGGCCCTCGACGATGGCCGTCTTGCCGACGCCGGGCTCGCCGATGAGCACGGGGTTGTTCTTCGTGCGCCGGCTGAGGATCTGGATGACCCGCCTGATCTCCTCGGTGCGGCCGATGACGGGGTCAAGCTTGCCCTCGGAGGCGGCCTTCGTGAGGTCGCGGGCGTACTCGTCGAGGAACGGCGTGTTGACGGTCTCGGCGTGGTTCTTCGGGTCGGCGGCGGCGAGGATGCGCCAGCGCACGGTGTCGACGTCGCGCGTGAGCTCCTGCAGGATGCGGTAGGCGACGCCGTCGCCCTCGCGGATGATCCCCAGGAGGATGTGCTCCGTGGCGATGACGTTCGAGCCGAGGCTGCGGGCCTCGCTGCCCGCCAGCTCCATGACGCGCCGCGCCCGCGGGGTTATCGACGCGGCCTCGTTGCGGGGCAGCCCGTCGCCGCGGCCGACCATGCTCTCGACCTGCGCCCTGAAGCCCTCCAGCGTGGCCCCGAACTCGGCCAGGACCTTGCTGGCGGTGCCGCCCTCGCGCATGAGGCCCAGGAGCAGGTGCTCCGGTCCGATCATCGCGTGCCCGAGCTTGCTTCCCTCCTCGCGCGCGAAATGGAAGACGAGCCGGGCTCTGTCGTCGTAGCGGTTCACGGTCTCCTCCGCGCGCCACCCGCGCTGGTCGAAAGAGGACGATGCTGACGGCGCATGATGCGCCTACCGGGCATGGTGCTATAGTACCCGCCTGCCCGCGAGCCGGGCACGACATTCATTACGATTCCGCGCGCCCGGCTTCAGCGAGGGCTCATCGTCGAGCGGGCGCGCCCGAGGGAACCAGGTGCTGCTCCAGGAGATCGTCTTCACCCTCGACCGGTTCTGGTCGGACCGCGGCTGCCTCATCGCGCCGCCCCACGACACGGAGGTGGGCGCCGGCACCTTCTACCCCACGACGTTCCTGCGCTCGCTGGGTCCCGAGCCGTGGCGCGTGGCCGGCATCGCGCCCAGCCGCCGACCCGTGGACGGCCGCTACGGCGACAACCCCTACAGGTTCCAGTACTTCTACCAGTACCAGGTGATCCTCAAGCCGTCGCCGGCCGACGTCCAGCAGCTCTACCTCGAGTCGCTGGCCGCCCTGGGCATCGACTTCGCCGCCCACGACATGCGCTTCGTCGAGGACGACTGGGAGTCGCCGACGCTGGGCGCCTGGGGCCTGGGCTGGGAGGTGTGGATGGACGGGATGGAGATCACCCAGTTCACCTACTTCCAGCAGGTCGGCGGCATCGACTGCCGTCCGGTGCCCGTCGAGCTCACCTACGGCCTGGAGCGCATCGCCATGTACCTGCAGGGCGCCAAGCACGCCTTCGACCTCGCCTTCTCCCGCGACGTGACGCTCGGCGAGCTCCGCCGCGACTTCGAGGTCCAGCACAGCCGCTACAACTTCGAGGCCTCCGACCCCGACCTGCTGCGCACGCTCTTCGACCGCTTCGAGGGCGAGGCCGAGCGGCTCATGGAGGACGGCCTCGTCTACCCGGGCTACGAGTTCGTCATGAGGTGCTCGCACGCGTTCAACCTGCTCGACGCCCGCGGCGTGCTCTCGCACGCCGAGCGGCAGGCGTACGTGCAGCGCGTGCGGCGCCTGGCCGAGACCGCCGCCAGGGCGTACCTGAAGCAGCGCGAGCCGGCGGGGGCGACGGCGTGAGGCGCGAGCCGCCGAAGACGGAGCGCTCCGCGGGAGCCGGCGCGGGCCAGGCGGTCCCTTCGAGCCGTGACCTGCCGTTCGGGGCCGGGGGCGAGGAGAGCCGCGCCGGCGAGGCGGTGTGGCCGTGAGCCGCGACCTGCTGTTCGAGATCGGCACTGAGGAGCTGCCGGCCTGGTACGTCACCGAGGGCTCGCGCGCCCTGGGGCCGCTCCTGGAGGAGCGCCTGCGCGCCGCCGGCCTGGCGCCGGTCCGCGTCACCGTCTACGGCACGCCCCGGCGCCTGGCCGCGCTGGCCACGGGCCTGCCGGAGCGCAGCGAGGAGCGGGTCGAGGAGCGCCGCGGGCCGAGCGCGGCGGTGGCGTTCGACGACGCCGGCGCCCCGACGCGGGCGGCGGAGGCGTTCGCCCGCTCCGCCGGCGTGCCCGTCGCGTCGCTGGAGCGGCGGCAGACCGAGAGGGGCGAGTACGTCTACGCCCGCGTCGTGCGCGGCGGCGAGCCCGCCGCCGCGGTCCTGCCCGCGCTGCTCGCCGGCGTGGTCGCGGACCTGCCGGCGCCGCGCAAGATGCGCTGGGGCGAGGTCGACACCCCGTTCGTGCGCCCCGTGGCCTGGCTCACGGCTCGCCTCGGCGACGAGGTCGTGCCCGTCGCCGCCGCCGGACACACGGCCGGGGGCGCGAGCCGCGGGCACAGGTTCCTCGCGCCGGGAGCGGTGGAGCTGGCGGCGCCCGGCGACTACGCCGCGTCGCTCAGGGGGGCCTGGGTGATCGCCGCCGAGGATGAGAGGCGCGAGGAGACGCTGCGCGCCGTCGGGGAGGCGGCCGCCGCGGAGGGCCTCGGGCCCGTCGTCGACGCGTCGCTGCTGGCCGAGGTGGCGAACCTCGTCGAGTGGCCGTTCCCCATCGTCGGGCGCTTCGACGACGAGTACCTGGAGCTCCCCGACGAGGTGCTGACGACCGTGATGGTCAAGCACCAGCGGTTCTTCCCGCTGCGGGCGCCGGACGGGAGGCTGGCGGCGCGGTTCGTCGGCGTCGCGAACAACCGCGTGCCCGACGAGGGCGTGGTCAGGCGCGGCTACGAGGACGTCCTCGCCGGACGCCTCTACGACGCGCGCTTCTTCTGGCGGGCCGACAGGGAGCGCTCGCTCTCCCAGCTCGCCTGGGCGCTCTCCGGCATCGCGTTCCAGCGCGACCTCGGCTCGATGGCCGACAAGACGGCGCGGGTCTCCAGCGGGGCGGAGGCCGTCGCCGACGCCGTCGCCCTGGGCGAGGAGGACCGCCGCGCGCTGGCCGGCGCGCTGCCGCTGTTCCGCGCCGACCTGGCCAGCCAGATGGTCTACGAGTTCCCCGAGCTCGAGGGCGACATGGCGCGGGCCTACGCGCTGGCCGAGGGCCAGCCGCCGGCCGTCGCCGACGTGCTGCGAGACGGCGTCAGGCCCAAGGGACCCGAGGCGCCGCTGCCGCTCACCGAGCCCGGCGCGGTCCTGGCCGTCGCCGACCGCCTCGACAAGCTCGTCGGCTTCTTCGCGCTGGGCAAGAGGCCCTCGGGCTCGGCGGACCCGTTCGGCCTGCGCCGCGACGCCCACGGGGTCGTGCGCGTGCTGGCCGACCGCGGCTGGCGCGCGTCCGTCGAGACGCTCGTCGAGGCCGCCGCCGGGGCCTACCGGGACGGACCGGTCACCGTCGACATGGGCACGATCGAGGCGGTGGCGGGCTTCGTCTGGGACCGCGTCGCGGCCCTGCTGGAGGAGCAGGGGTACCCCACGACCGTCGTGAGGGCGGCGACGCTGGGCAGCGCGACCGTGCTGGGGGCGCTGCGCCGGGCGCGGCTCCTCGCCCACCTGATGACCCGGCCGGAGTTCGCCGACCTGATGGCGCTCTACAAGCGCGCCGCGAACCTGGCCGAGCGCTACGAGCCCGAGGACCCCGAGGCCGAGCCGCGCGCGTCCGTCGACCCCGGCATGTTCGTCACCGACGAGGAGGGGCCGCTCTACGAGGCCCTCGACGAGGGCGCGTCCGGCGCGGCCGAGCTGCTGGCCGCCGCCGCCACGGCGGTGCCGCCGCACGACCCGGCCCGCGACGCCGGCTCCGGCGCGCCGTTCCCCGCCGACGTCGAGGCGCCGCTGGCGCGCCTGCTCGGACTGAAGGCGCCGCTCGACGCCTACCTCGACAACGTGCTGGTGATGGCCGAGGACGAGCGCGTGAGGCGCAACCGCCTGGCGCTCTTGGCCGCGGTCGTGGCGCCGCTGAGGCGCCTGGGGGCGCTGGAGCACCTGGCGTAGGGCGCCCAGCGCGGCCCTAGTACGGCGGCGCCCCGAGCCACGCTCGGGGCGCCTGTGCCTGGTGCCGAAGGTGGGACTTGAACCCACACGTCCTCGCGGACATACGACCCTGAATCGTACGCGTCTACCAGTTCCGCCACTTCGGCGCGGGCGGTCCCCGGCTCGCTGCCGGGGGCCGGCTCCACTCGCCGGCAAGTACGCAGTCTATCACGGCCCCGCGAGCGGGCTTCAAGCCGCCGCGACCCGGTTATCCTCCGCCCGGAGGGACCGGCTTGAGCACCGGGAGAGAAGGGGAGGCCAGGGCGCCCGTCGCCCTGGTGACCGGCGGCGCCAGCGGCATCGGCCTGGCGATCGTCAGGCGTCTGGCGGCGGACGGCTACGCCGTCGTCGCCACGGACCTGCCGGGCGCGGCGGGCCGTGGCGAGGTGGAGCGCGCCGGGGCCGCCTTCGTGGGCGCCGACCTCACCGAGGCGGGGGCGTGCGCCCGCGTCGTCGCGCAGGCCGTGCGCCTCCGCGGAGCCCTCGACGTGCTCGTCTGCTGCGCCGGCTACCAGCACATCGACCCCCTCGAGGCGTTCCCCGAGGAGCGCTGGCGGCACATGCTCGAGCTGATGCTCACGGCCCCGTTCCTGCTCACGAAGCACGCCTGGCCCCACCTCACCGCGAGCGGTCGCGGGAGGATCGTCCACGTCGGCAGCGCCCACAGCCTCGTCGCCAGCCCGTTCAAGGCCGCGTACGTCAGCGCCAAGCACGGGCTCGTCGGACTGGCGCGCACCACGGCGCTCGAGGGCGGGCCGCACGGCGTGACGTGCAACGTCGTCGCCCCGGCCTACACCCGCACGCCGCTGGTGGCGGCGCAGGTCGCCGACCAGGCGCGCACGCGCGGGATCGCCGAGCACGAGGTGGAGGAGCAGGTGTTCCTCAAGGACGTGGCGGTCAAACGGCTGCTCGAGCCGGAGGACGTCGCGTCCCTGGTGGCGTGGCTGGCCAGCGAGGAGGCGTGGGGAGCCACGGGGTCCGTCTACCCGCTCGACCTCGGCTGGACGGCCAGGTGAGCTGTCGGCGGACCGGGCGTCCCGGTCGGGGGCGTCCGCCGGCGCCCGCCGCCGGCGCCCGCCTGAGGCGCCTACTCCAGCCACAGCAGGCGGCCGTCCTCGAGGAACGGCTCGCCGTCCACGGTGACGCGGCCGCCCTCCCGCAGGTCGCACACGAGGTCCCAGTGGATCGCGCTGTCGTTGCGTCCGCCCGAGGACTCGTAGGAGCGCCCGAGGGCCAGGTGGACCGTGCCGAGGATCTTCTCGTCGAACAGGGTCTTCAGCGTCGGCACGCGGATGTGCGGGTTCGTGCCTATGCCGATCTCCCCCAGGTAGCGGGCGCCCTCGTCGGTGGCGAGCATGCCGTCGAGGAGGTCCTGTCCGCGGCGCGCCGTCGCCTCCACGACGCGCCCGTCCTCGAAGCGCAGGCTCACGTCCTCCACCACTGACCCGCGCACGGCGCTGGGCACCGTGAAGCGCACCACGCCCTCGGCGCTGTCCTCGAGCGGGCTCGTGAACACCTCGCCGGACGGCATGTTGCGCCGGCCGTCGGAGTTCGCCCAGGTGCGCCCCCTCACCCGCAGGCGCAGGTCCGTCCCCGGACCCTCGAGCCTGACCGCGTCGGCCGACGCTAGCCTCTCGACGAGCCGCTGCTGGCGCTCGCCCAGCTCCCGCCAACGCGCCGCGGGGTCCTCGTCGTAGAGGAACATCGCGTCGAAGACGAAGCGGCGGTAGGCGTCGGTGGACATGCCGGCCTCCTGCGCCGCCGCCGGGGTGGGGTAGAGGGTCGTGACCCAGCGGGTACGCTCGACGCGGTGCCTGTTGGCGGCGGCCAGGCGCTTGTCGAGGCGGGCGAGGCGCGACTGGTCCGCGCCGGCGGCCACGCGCGAGTTCTCGGGCGCCGCGACGCGGACGTAGGCCTGCATCAGCTCGATCTCGCGCTGCTGCACCGCGGCCTCCGAGGCGAGCAGCGCGTCGCTGGCCAGCTCGACGACGTCGGCCACGGCCTCGGGGTACTGCAGCCTGAGGAAGGGCTCGCCCCCGGCGGCGAGGACCGAGCGGCACAGCGCGCGCGCCAGGCCGGCCGCCGCCAGGTCGACGTTCAAGAGGACCCTGTCGCCCGGCTGGACGCGGACGCAGTAGCCGGTGAGGAGCGCCGCGTAGCGCTCGGTCAGCATGTCGATCGCAGGTCTCGGTGCCTCGCTCACGGTCCCCGATGGTACCGGCCTAACATGCTCGCGTGGGAGGGCCGCAGAGGCTGCAGAGGCTCATGGCCCGCGCCGGCGTGGCCAGCCGCCGCAAGGCGGAGGAGCTCATCGCCGCCGGGCGCGTGACCGTCAACGGCCGCGTGGCGTCGCTCGGGGACGTGGCGACGGAGGGCGACGACGTCAGGGTCGACGGCCGTCCGCTGCCGCCGCCGGCGCGCGCGGTGACCTACCTGCTCAACAAGCCGCGGGGCTACGTCACGACCGCGAGCGACGAGCACGGGCGCCCCACGGTCATGGAGCTGGTGCCGGCCGTGCCGGGCCTGCACCCCGTCGGCCGGCTCGACCTCGACTCCGAGGGGCTGCTGCTGCTCACCACGGTGGGCGAGCTGACCCTGCGCCTGACGCACCCGCGGTTCCGGCACGAGAAGGAGTACCGGGTGTGGACCGACCCGCCGCACGTCTCCGAGGACGCGCTGGCGCGGCTGCGCGCCGGCGTCGCGCTGGAGGACGGCCCGGCCGTGGCCGTGCGGGCCGAGCGCGCTCCCGCGGGCGCGGTCGTCGTGCTCCGCGAGGGCCGCAAGCGCCAGGTGAGGCGGATGTTCGCGTCCGTGGGCCACGAGGTCGTCAGGCTGGTGCGCACGCGCGTCGCCCACCTCGAGCTCGGCGACGTCCCGCCCGGCGGCTACAGGGAGCTGACCCCGGAGGAGGCCGCGGCCCTGGTGGCCGGCGAGCCGCTGGTATGATCGGCGCGGCCCGGCCGCGGCCGGGCCCGTCAGGAGCCGCGGTCTCGAACATGTCAGAGGAAAGCCACTTCAAGCCCGGCCCCGGCGTCGTCCAGATCTCGCAGGCGGACATCGCCAGGCGCGTCGCGGAGCTCGGCGCCGAGATCAGGCGCGACTACCAGGGCAAGCCCCTCCACCTCATCGCCGTGCTCAACGGCGCGTTCATCTTCATGGCCGACCTGGTCAGGGCCATAGACATGCCGCTGTCGGTCGACTTCCTCTCCGTGTCGAGCTACGGCTCCGGCACGAAGACGTCGGGCCGCGTGAAGCTCATCAAGGACCTCGACCTGCCCATCAAGGACAAGCACGTGATCCTCGTCGAGGACATCGTCGACACGGGCGTGACGATGGACTACCTGCTGCGGTACCTGCAGAACCATCGGCCGGCCAGCGTGAGGGTCGCCGCGCTGCTGTCGAAGCCGGCGCGCCGCCGGGTGGAGGTGCCCGTCCACTACCTCGGCTTCACGATCGACGACGCCTTCGTCTACGGCTACGGGCTCGACGTCGACCACAAGTACAGGAACCTCCCGTTCGTGACGAGCCAGGATGGCTGAGGCCGGCGAGGGGGCCGGCATGAGGTCCCGCCTGCGCCGGCTGGCCCTCAACGCCCTGGCCCTCCTGGCCCTCGCCCTGGCCACGCTGTCGGTCTCGGCGGCGCTGCGCGACGTCGACCCGCCGCGGCTCTACTACGAGGCCCCGGGCCGCGTGCCGGAGGGCGCCAGCGTCGAGCTCTTCGTCAGCGCCGACGAGCCCGTCACCTACGTCGTCGACTACGCCGGCGAGGAGCTGCGCGAGGTCGCGCAGGACCACGTCTTCGTGCTCACCGCCGCGCCCGGCGTGAACGAGGTGTGGGTGAGCGCCACCGACGCCGCCGGCAACGAGACGGTCGTGAGGCTGAGCGTCGAGGGGGTGGAGCCCGTCGACGTGAAGGTGACGGCGGCCGGCGAGCTGCGCGCCGGCGACCCTCTGGGCGTGACCGTGGCCATCGACGAACACGGCGCCCGCGTGACCGACGTGTTCGCCGCCTTCGCGGGCGTGGCGTTGCCGCTCTGGCCCGACGGCGCAGTGCTGCGCGCCGTCGCCGCCACCCCGTTCGGGGTCGAGCCGGCCGAGAGCGAGCTGGAGGTCTCCGTCACCGACGAGTTCGGCCGCGTCGTCACCGCCACCGTGCCCGTGACGCTCGAGCCGCTGGCCGTGACGGTCGAGCAGCTCCGGATCGCGCCGAGCGTCCTGGCGGCCGTGACGCCGGAGGCCCAAGCCATGGAGCGGGAGCTGATGGAGGCGGGCGTGGCCGCCGGCGCACCGCGGCCCCTGTGGAGCGAGCCGTTCCTGATGCCGATCACGGGTCGGGAGACGAGCGGCTTCGCCGACGCGCGCCGCTACGTCGCCGGCGGACGCGTCTCCTACCACAACGGGCTCGACATCGCCGCCCCGCAGGGCACGCCCGTGGCGGTCGCGAACGACGGCGTCGTCGTCGTCGCCGGCCAGTACCCGGTGAAGGGGGGCTGGGTGATGGTCGACCACGGCTTCGGGGTGTTCAGCCACTACTTCCACATGAGCCGCATAGACGTGCAGGTCGGGCAGGAGGTGTCGCGCGGCGAGGTGATCGGCGCGGTCGGCAGCACCGGGCTCGCCACCGGCCCCCACCTGCACTGGGAGGTGCGCGTGGGCCTCGCGCCCACGAACCCGCTCGAGTGGGTCGACAGGGCCTGGCCGTGAGCGTCGTCTAGGCGGCCGCGGACGCTGCGCCGGCCCTGCGTATACTTGCCCCTCATGGAAGCTCCTCCCCGTCGCCCGCGCGTCTTCTCCGGCGTCCAGCCCACCGGGGTCCTCCACCTGGGCAGCTACGTCGGGGCGCTGCGCCAGTGGGTCGCTCGCCAGGACGAGCGCGACAACGTCTTCTGCGTCGTCGACCTCCACGCGCTGACGATCCCCGAGGCCGTCGACCCGCGCCAGCTCAGGGAGCGGGTGCGCTCCACGGCCGCGCAGTTCCTGGCGGCCGGCATCGACCCCGAGAAGAGCGTGATCTTCGTGCAGTCGCACGTCCGCGAGCACTCCGAGCTGTCGTGGCTGCTCTCGTGCGTCACGCCCCTCGGCTGGCTCTACCGCATGACCCAGTTCAAGGCCAAGTCGGAGGGACGCGAGAGCGTGGGGACGGGGCTGCTCGTCTACCCGGTCCTGCAGGCGGCCGACATCCTGCTCTACGACACCGACGTCGTGCCCGTAGGCGAGGACCAGGTGCAGCACATCGAGCTGACGCGCGACGTCGCCACGCGCTTCAACCGCCTCTTCGGCGACACCTTCGTCCTGCCGAGGGCCGAGGTGCCGCAGGTCGGCGCGCGGATCATGGGCTTCGACGACCCCACCGTGAAGATGTCGAAGAGCATCGCGGTGGAGCGGCCGGGCCACGCCATAAGCCTGCTCGACGACCCCGACACCGTCAGGCGCGTGGTCATGTCAGCCGTCACCGACTCGGGGCGCGAGCTCAGGTACGAGCACGCCTCGCCTGGCGTGAGGAACCTGCTCACGATCGCCCACGTCGCGAGCGGCAGGCCGATCGCCGACATCGAGGCGGAGCTCGAGGGCGGCGGCTACGGGACCCTCAAGAAGCTCGTCGTGCAGGCCGTGAACGACATGCTCGCGCCGCTGCAGCGCCGCTACCGCGAGTACATGGACGACCCCGCCAGCCTCGACGCCGTGCTGCGGCGGGGCGCCGACCGCGCGCGGGAGGTCGCGGCCCGCACCCTGCGCCGCGCCCAGGACGCCCTGGGGGTCGGCTGACGGGCCGAGTCCTCTTCCTCTTCCTCGACGGGGTGGGCGTGCCGCCTCCCGGCGCGGCCGGGAGCCCGGTGCTCGAGGCCGCCACGCCGACCCTCGCCGCCATGCGCGCCGGGGCGGTGGACGCGCCCGCCGTGTACCGGGAGCTCGACGCGACCCTCGGCCACCCTGGCCTGCCCCAGTCGGCGACGGGGCAGTCGACGCTGCTCACCGGCGTCAACGCCGCCGACGCGATGAGCGGCCACTACGGACCCTGGCCGGGACCGACGCTGCGGCGGCTCCTCGACGCCGGCAGCGTCTTCGCCGACGCCGCCCGCGCGGGCGGGGCGAGCCTGGCCAACGCCTACCCGCCCGGCTACTTCGCCGCCCGCGAGGCCGGGAGGGTCAGGCCGAACGCCGTCGCCTACGCCGCGCTGGCCGCGGGGCTCAGGCAGCGCGGCGAGGCCGAGTACGCCGCCGGCGAGGCGGTCCCCTCCGACCTGCATGGCGCCCACCTGGGGCGCGAGGGGGGCCCGCTGGGCCCCGAGGGCTCGGCGCGCGTGCTCAGCGAGCTCGCGGCGCGTCACGCGCTCACCCTGCTCGACGTCTGGCTCACGGACGCTTACGGCCACGCCCGGGACTACGCCGGCGCCAAGGGCCTCCTGGAGCGCCTGGACACCGCCCTGCGCTTCCTGGTCGCCGACCCGCTCGGGGCCGTGGCGCGCGGCGTCACGCTGCTGATCACCTCCGACCACGGCAACGTCGAGGACCTGAGCGTGCCGACCCACACGCGCAACCCCGTGCCGCTCTACGCCGTCGGCCCGGGGGCGGAGGCGTTCGCCGGCGCGAGCAGCCTGCTCGACGTCGCGCCGGCGCTCAGGGAGCTGCTGGCGGGCTAGCGGGCCCTGACCGCGGTGCCGCCCGGGCGCGGACCCGTCCCGCTGCCCGCCGCGGACCGCCCGGCGGCCGGGGGACGGCTCAGAACCCGAGGATCAGCGCCGCGGCCTCGAACCAGGCGGCGGCGACCAGCAGGACGAGCGCCGCGGGCAGCGTCGAGAGGAGCTTGCGGAAGCCCGCCGCGAGGCCGCCGAAGCCGCCCCGCCACACGGTGGCGAGCAGCATGCCGCCGCCCGCGACGACGAGGAAGTAGGAGGTCAGCTCGAGCACGAGCACGACCAGCAGGACGAGGAGCTGCGCCCCGGCGCCGCCGCCGATCATCCCGAACGGCACGCCCTGGACGAAGAACGAGAACGCGGCGTAGAGGTACGCCGGCACGCCCAGCACGGCGGCGAGCGTGAACGTCACCGACAGCGTGACGACGACGAAGTTCTGGTAGAAGGTCACGACCGCGGCGCGGGGCACGTCGCCGCTGCCGTAGGCGGCCGTGGCGCCCAGCGAGGTGATCGCGCCCTCGACGATCTCCACGATGGCGACGTCGCAGGAGTCCGGCAGCGTCGTGCCCGCCAGCACGCCCAGCCCGAACACGGCGTAGAGGGCGAGGACCGTGATCACGACGAGGCGACGGTGCTCGCTGACGGCCGCGCGCGTGGACGCGAGCCAGCGGCGCAGCGGCGAGCCCGGCTGCGCCAGCATGAACGCGACGATCACGCTGAGGGCGATGAACCCGAAGGCCGCCGATGGCGTCTGCAGCCACGCCCTCACGCCTCCGGGCTCGGTGCTCGAGAGGAAGCCCACGCGCACGGCCTCCCAGCCGCCGTCGGCCGGCGCCAGCCGCACCTCGACGAGGTCGAGCTGGCCGTCCGGCCGCGACGCCGGGTACGTGAACACCCTGACGTCCCCGTCCTCTGGCGTCGTGCGCTCCACCCGGTCGTCCAGGTTCACCTCGGTGCCGGGAGGGGGCGGCGGCTCGGAGACGATGCCGGGCAGCTCGCGGCAGAGCTGCTCGGCGTCGAGCCCGGCGAGCCTCTCGAGGTTGATGGGCTGCCGCGCCAGCCACTCGCGCACGGCCTCGTCGGCGGCCGCCTCGGCCGAGGACGCCGGGGTAGGGGAGGCCGCCTCGCCGGCCGGGTCCGCGGGCGCGTCCGGCACCGCGGGCGCCGACCGCGCGGGGGGCGCCGCGGCGACAGCGGGGCCCTCGCCGGCCGCCTGTCCGTCGGCCACGCCCGGCGCGGCCTGCGCCGCCGTCCACGACAGCGCGGCGGCCAGCAGCAGCGCGGCGAGGTGCGTGACGAGCGAGCGTGACGTGCTTCGGGACATGCTCCGGTGCGCCTTCCTGCGACGGGGAGCCGCTGGGCGCCAGCATACAGGGGCGGCGTGGGTCCTCCGGCGGGCCCGCGCTAGACTCGGCGTCCGTGAGGTGGAGCGCCAGGTGGGCCCTCAACGCCGCCCTCAGGACCCTGCAGGCGGCGTTCCCCGCGCTCGCCGACCCCGACGACGAGTGGGCGCTCGCGGTCCTCGAGCCCGCCGAGCGGCGCCTCTACGCCGCGATGCCGCCGGCGGAGCGGGCGCACGCGGTGAAGGTCGCGCGCTGCCTGGCCTCGCGACGCCCCGACGCGCCGCGAGAGGCGCTGCGGGCGGCGCTGCTCCACGACGTGGGCAAGGCGGGCAGCAGCGGCCACGTCGCGCACCGCGTCCTCGCCCACCTGCTCCCCGAGCCCGACGTGCCGCCGGAGCCGCGCCTGAGCGGGCTGGCCGGCGCCAGGCAGGCGCGTCGCCACCACGCCGCCTACGGCGCGCTGATGGTCCTCGACGCCTCCGCCGACGCCAGGGTCGCGTGGCTCGTCAGGCACCACCACGACCCGCGCGGCGACGCCGAGGCGGAGCTGATCAAGGCCTGCGACGAGGACACGTGAAGAGCACGCCGGCGCTCGACTGGCTCTTCGGCCTCCAGCGCTTCGGCATGCGCCCGGGCCTGGAGAGGGTCGGGGCGCTGCTGGCCGCGGAGGGCCTGCCGGCGCCGGGCACGCGCGTCGTGCTGGTCGCGGGCACGAACGGCAAGGGCTCGGTCGCGCGGCTCGTCGCCGCGGCTCTCACGGCGTCGGGGAGGCGCACCGGCTCGTTCTTCAGCCCGCACCTCGAGCGCGTAGGCGAGCGGGTGCGCGTCGACGGCGAGGAGTCGACGACCGCGTCGCTGGAGGACGCCGTCGCCGCCGTGAGGCCGGCGGCAGAGCGCCTGGGCTGCACGTTCTTCGAGGTCGTGACCGCCGCGGCCCTGCACCGTTTCCGCGAGGAGGGCGTGGGCTGGGCGGTCATGGAGGCTGGCATGGGCGGCCGCTACGACGCCACGAACGCGCTCGACCCGGTGCTCGCGGTGATCACCGGCGTCGCGCTCGACCACCAGGCCGTCCTGGGCGACACGGTCGAGGCCATCGCCCGCGACAAGGCCGGCGTGCTGCGGCCCGGCGTGCCGGCGGTCACGGGCGCGCGGGGTGAGGCCCTGGCGGCCATCGCGTCGGAGGCCGCGGCGCTGGGCGCGCCGCTCCTCGCGCTGGGCCGCGACTTCCGCGTGGCCGTGGGGCGTGCCGGCTGGGACGGCGTCGAGGCGACCGTCGCCGGGAGCGTGGCCGGGCTCCCCCTCGCGCTGCGCTCGCCCCTCGTCGGCGCGCACCAGGCGCGCAACCTCGCGGTCGCGTCCGTGGCGTCGCTGGTCCTCGGGGTCGAGGGCGAGGCGGTGCGCGACGCCTTCGCGCACACCGCCTGGCCGGGTCGGCTCGAGAGGATCGACGCGGACCGAGCCTGGGTGCTCGACGGCGCCCACAACCCTGAGGCCGCCGCGGCCCTCGCCGCGGCGCTCGACGAGCTCTGCGCCGAGCCGGCCGCCCTCGTCGTGGGCGTCTCGCGCGACAAGGACCTCGCGGGCGTGCTGGGGCCGCTCGTGAGGCGCGCGCGGCTCGTGGTGGCGACGCGGGCGTCCTCGTCGCCGCGCGCCGCGCTGCCCTCCGAGCTGGCCGCGTCCGCGAGGCGGGCCGGCGCCGCGGGCGCGGTGCGCGAGGCGCCGGACGCGGCGGCCGCCCTGGGCCTCGCCAGGGACCTCACGCGCGAGGGCGACCTCGTGCTCGTCGCGGGGTCGCTGTTCCTGGTGGGGGAGGTCAGGTCGCTGCTGCGGGGCGAGGCGCCGGAGGGCAGGGAGCGCTGGCAGTGAGGGCGGGCGATGCCGCACGCGTCCGCCGGGGTCGTCCCCGCGGGTCCGCGGGCGGCGCCGCGCGGCCGCGCACCGTCGCCGGCCGGCCGGCGCGCGCGGGCGGCGCGGGGTCTAGCCCGGTTCCTGCCGGTAGCCGCGCCGCGCCCGCCACCGGCCGACCGCCAGCCTGACGAGGCCGACGACGGACATCGCCGCCACCACCGTCGTCGCGGTGAACGTGGCCTCGCGGGGCCAGCCCTGCCTGTCGAGCGCGAGCAGCACCACGACGGGGAAGAGGACGATCGTGACGAGCATGGCCGCGTCGCCGTCGCGCACGAGCAGCAGCAGGGCGACGAGGAGGACCAGGCCGTAGAGCGGCGGCGCCGGGTGCACGACGAGCAGGGCGCCGAACGCCGTCGCCAGGCCCTTGCCGCCGCGGAAGCCCACGTAGGGGGAGAAGCAGTGCCCCGCCACGGACCCGAGCGCGCCGAGGAGCGAGGCGAGGAGCGGGTCCTGGCCGGGCTCGAGGCCGGCGAGGAGGCCCCCGAGGAACGCCGCCAGCGCCCCCTTGCCGGCGTCGACGAGCAGGACGGCCACGCCCAGGGCCGGCGCCACGTTGCGCGCGGTGTTCATCGCCCCCATCGAGCCGGAGCCGACCGCGAAGACGTCCTTGCCGCGCGCCCTGGCCAGCAGGTAGGCGGTGGGGAAGCCGCCCAGCAGGTAGCCGAGCGCCAGCGCCACGAGCGGCGCGCTCACGTGACCGGCGCCGCGGACCCGGCCGGAGGCAGGTTCGCGAGGCTGTTCAGCTCGCGCACGTGGTAGCCGACGTGGCGGGAGAGCACGCGCCAGTGCAGCTCGCGCGCGCGCGGGGGGCGCGACAGCGCCTCGCGCATCGGCGCCTCGACGAGGTCGGCGAGCTCGGCGGACCCCTCCTCGCCGACGTAGCTGGCGCTCGCGCCGGGGGGCAGGCCGCCGCTCGGCCCGTCCCGCATCGCGCAGCCGTCGCACTCGAGGCCGCCGGCCTCGGGGTCGTAGGCGACGAGCGGGCCGGCGGACCCGCAGCGCGCGCAGCGGCTCACGGTGGGCGCCAGGCCGGCGAGGCCGAGGAGGCGCCACGAGTAGATCAGGGCCACGTGCTCGGGGTCGTGGTGCTTGACGAGCCCGCGCAGGCCGCTCGCCAGGTACTCGTGCACCCGCTCGCCGAGGTGGACGTCGACCGTGAGGGCGTCGACGAGCTCGGCGAGGAGGTTCGCGTACGGGTAGACGTCCGGTCGGCTCAGCCCGGTCAGCGCGCCGCCGAGCTGCACCTGCGTGATGAGGGCCAGGTCCTCGTCGCGCTTGCGGTAGTACTGCAGCGTGACGTCGTGGAAGAGGCTGAGCTTCCCGAGGTTGCCGCCGGGCAGCTTGCCCTTGCGCGCCACGCCGCGCCACTTGCCCTCGTGCGACAGCAGCGTGACCACGAGGTCGCCGCTGGGCAGCGGCTTCCGCCTTATGACGATGCCGTCGGTGACGGTGTAGCGCCGCACGACACAGTGTACGGCGGGAGGACGGGGAGCCTGGTGCCGCCCGCGGCGCGCCATGCTCCGCGCCGGCGGCCGTCCGCCGCGGACGTCCCCGCGCTGCCGGCCGCCCGCGTCGCGCCGGCCCTCAGGCGGTCTTCGTCTTGCGGGCGCCGCTCCTCGTCGTCCGGCCCTTGACGGTCCGCGTGCGCGCGGGCTTCTGCGCCGTCGACGACTTCGCCTTCCGCGCCGTCCTCGACCCCTTGGCGGCGGCCTTCCGCCCCCGCTTGGCGCCGCCCTTGGCCGCGGCGGCCTGGGCGCGCGCGTCGAGCAGGGCCAGCGCCTGCTCCAGCGTCACCTCCTCCGGCGACACGTCCTTGGGCAGGGAGGCGTTGAGCTTGCCGCGCTTCACGTAGGGCCCGTAGCGTCCCTCGCGCACGTCGACGACCTCGCCCGTGCGCTCGTCCACCCCGAGCTCGCGCAGGGCCGCCCCGCCGCGCTGCGCCTTCCTGCGCAGCAGCTCGAGCGCCTCGTCGAGCGTCACGTCGAGGACGAACCTGTCCTTCGGCAGCGAGGCGTAGGTGCGCCCGTGACGCACGTAGGGCCCGTAGCGGCCGATGCCGACGTCGACGGCGCCGCCCTCGGGGTGCTCGCCCAGGGTCTTCGGCAGGGCGATGAGCGCCAGGGCCATCTCCGGGGTCACGTCGTGCGGGGCCACGCCGGGCGGGAGGGAGACGCGCTTGGGCTTCTCCGCGCCCTCGCCGGTGCCGAGCTGCAGGTAGGGGCCGAACGGTCCGCGCTTGAGGAGCACGGGCTCGCCCGTCTCCGGCTCTGTGGCGAGGGTCACGTCGCCGAGGTTGCCCTCGCGCAGGTAGCGCTCCAGGTCCTCGCGCGTGAGGTCGGCGGGGGCCACGTCGCCGGGCAGCGACGCGGTCTTCACCTCCCCGTCCAGCTCGCCCTCCACGTACGGGCCGTAGCGCCCCACGCGCACGACGTACGGGTCCCACTTGGCGGCCGTGACCGTGGAGATCGCGCGGGCGTCGATGCCCTCCATCGCCTGCTCGACGCGCCTGACGATGCCGTCCTCGCCCAGGTAGAAGTCGTGCAGGTAGGTGTCGCTCGGTCGCTCGCCGGCGGCGATGGCGTCGAGGATCGCCTCCATGCCGGCGGTGAACTCGGTGTCGACGAGGCGCCTGAACTGCCGCTCGAGGAGCGCCGTGGTCGCGAACGCGGTGAACGTGGGCACGAGCTGCTGCCCGACCTTGCGGGCGTAGCCGCGCGTGAGGATCGTGTCGATGATCGAGGCGTAGGTGCTCGGCCTGCCGATGCCCTCGGCCTCGAGGACCTTCACGAGGCTGGCGTCGGTGTAGCGCGCGGGCGGCTTGGTCTCGTGCCCGAGCGCCTGCACGCCCTCGCACGCCAGCTCCGCGCCGCGCGCCAGGGGCGGCAGCGGCTGGTCGCGGTCGTCGAGGGCGGCCTCGGGGTCGTCGGAGCCCTCGACGTAGGCCCTGAAGTAGCCGGGGAAGACGACGGTGCGGCCCGAGGCGCGGAAGCCGAGCACGGGCTCGGCGCCGGCGGACGCGTCCCCCAGCGCGTCGGCGAGGGCCGACGCGTCGGACAGGCGCGCCGCGATGCGCGCCGTGACGGTCTTCAGGCGCGCCTCCTTCATCTGCGTGGCCACCGTGCGCTTCCAGATCAGGTCGTAGAGGCGTGCCTCGACGCCGCGCAGGCCGTGCTCCTCGGCCGTGCGCATCTGCGTGCCGGCGGGACGTATCGCCTCGTGCGCCTCCTGCGCGGCCTTGGCGCGCTGGCGGTAGCGTCGCGGGCTCGCGGTGAGGTACGCCTCGCCGTAGCGCCGCCTGATGGCGTCGCGCGCCGCCGTGAGGGCCTCGTTCGAGAGGTGCACCGAGTCGGTGCGCATGTAGGTGATGTAGCCGTTCTCGTACAGCGACTGCGCGATGCGCATCGTCTCGCGGGCCGCGAGGCCGAGCTTCCTGCTGGCCTCCTGCTGCAGCGTCGACGTCGTGAACGGCGGGGCGGGGGAGCGCGACTGCTCCTTCTCCTCGACGTCCAGCACGCGCCAGGACGCGTCCGCGGCGGCGTCGGCCAGGCGCCTCGCGGACGCCTCGCCCAGCAGGACGACGCCCTCGAGGCCGCGCTTCAGGCCGCCCGTGTCGGGGTCGAAGTCGCGCCCCTGGGCGACGCGCCGCTCGGCCACGCTCGTGAGCTCGGCGGTGAAGGCGCCGCCCGCGGCGGCGAGCCGGGCGGTCAGGTCCCAGTAGCTGCCGGCGACGAAGTCGAGGCGCTCGCGCTCGCGCATGACGAGCAGGCGCACGGCCACGCTCTGCACGCGCCCCGCCGAGAGACGGGGCGCGATCTTGCGCCACAGCAGGGGGCTCAGCTCGTAGCCGACGAGCCTGTCGAGCACGCGCCTGGTCTCCTGGGCGTCGACGAGGTCGAGGTCGATCTGCCTGGTGTTCTCCAGGGCGTCGCGGATGGCCTGCTCGGTGATCTCGTGGAACACCATCCGCTTCACGGGCACCCGGGGCTCGAGCACCTCGACGAGGTGCCAGCCTATCGACTCGCCCTCGCGGTCCTCGTCCGTCGCGATGTAGACCTCGTCGGCCTGCTTGAGGGCGGCCTTGAGGCGGCGCACGACCTCGCGCTTGCCCGGCGCCACGACGTAGACGGGCTTGAAGCCGGCCTCGACGTTCACGCCGAGCCGCGACCAGCTCTCCTTGCGGATCTCCTCGGGGATCTCGGCCGCGGAGGAGGGCAGGTCGCGCACGTGGCCCATGCTGGCCTCTACCTGGTAGCCCGGCGGCAGGAAGCGGCTGATGGTCCTCGCCTTGGTGGGCGACTCGACGATGACCAGGCGGTTGCGGGGTCGTGGCTCTGACAAGCTCAGGAGTTCCCCCTCCCGGGAAGCCGGCACATTATACGGGCGCCTTCCGAGCGGTCAAGATGCGGTCCCGAACGTGAGATAACGCCCATCGGGACGCTCCTAAACGGCGAGGGGGCCCGCCCGGCGGGAGGGCGTCCGGACGGCACGTCCGCGGCGGCGGGGCAGCGCGGCGGCGCCCGCCACGGCGGACGGTCGGCCCAGCGGCGCGGCGGACCGGTGGCCGGGCGCTCGGGCGGCGCGCCGGTTCCCCGGTCGAGCGGTCAGACGGCGCGCCGGTTGCTGATGGCCCTGCCGAGCGTGACCTCGTCGGCGTACTCGAGGTCGCCGCCCACCGGCAGGCCGTAGGCGATGCGGCTCACGGTGATGGGCAGGTCCTGCAGCTGCCTGGCGAGGTAGAGCGCCGTGGCCTCGCCCTCGACCGTCGTGGACGTGGCCAGCACGACCTCGGAGACGCCGGCGAGGCGGTCCAGGAGGGCCGCGACCGTGAGCTCCTCGGGGCCCACGCCGTTCATGGGGCTGAGGGCGCCGTGCAGCACGTGGTAGAGGCCGCGGAACTCGCCGCTCCTCTCGATCGCCAGCACGTCGGCGGGCTGCTCGACGACGCAGATCGTCGCGCGGTCGCGCGTCTCGTCGGTGCAGACGGCGCAGGCCTCCTCGCCGGCGCTCATGACGTTGAAGCAGACGGGGCAGCGCGCCAGGCCGCTCTTGGCGCCCAACAGCGCCTCGGCCAGCGCCCTGACGTCCTCCTCCGGCCTGTTGAAGAGGTGGAAGGCGAGGCGCTGGGCGCTCTTCGGCCCGATGCCGGGCAGCCGCCCCAGCTCGCGTATCAGCGTGGTGAGGGGGGTGGGGTACCTCACTCCGGCCCGCTTCTCGTCGCGGTCAGAAGAGCCCTCCCAGGCCGGCCATGCCGCCCATGACCGAGCCGAGCTCCCGCTCCTGCAGCTCCTTCGCCCGCCGCTGCGCCTCCGACACCGCGGCCGTCACGAGGTCCTCGAGCATCTCCACGTCCTCGGGGTCGACGACGCTCCTGTCGATGCGCACCGACGCGATCGTGCCGTCGCCCTTGGCCACGGCCGTGACCATGCCGGCGCCGGCCGACCCCTCCACCGTCATCTCCGCCAGGCGCTCCTGGGCCTCGGCCATCTTCTGCTGGGCCCTCTGCGCCTCCTTCATCAGCTTCTGGATGTTCATGCGTCTCCTCGGGCCCGCTGGGGGCCGCTGCCTCAGCGGTCGTCCGGCGCGGCGCCGAACTCGAGGCGGTCCTGTCCTTCGTCATCGTATCCCTGGGGTTCGTCCTCGGACGCATCCGGCGCTGCGTCGCCCAGGGCGCTCTCGCCCCGCGGCGCGCGCGGCCTGAACTCGATCACGCGTCCGGGGAAGAGCTGCTGGAGCTGGGCCAGCGAGGAGCCGGGCGCGGACCCGGCGGGCGTCTCCTCGGCCGCTTCGCCCAGCGGCTCGGCGGGCGACTCGTCCCAGAAGCCGGCCGGCAGCTCCTCGTACGCCTCGTCCACCGCCGACGGCGCCTCGGCCTCGGCTGGCGCCGCGTCGTCGGTGCCCGCCTCGTCGTCTGGCTCCTCGCCTGGCGCCGCGTCGGGGAGGTCCGGGGTCGGCGCTGCGGCCTCCCGGCCCGACGCGGCGTCGCCGCCGCGCGCTGCCGGGCCGGGCGCTCCTCCCGTCCTCGCCCCTCCGGCGCTCCGCGGACCGGTGGCGGGCGCGTCGTCGGCGCCCGCGGCGAGCCTGCGCCGCCCGCCCGAGCCGCTGCCGCGCGGGCCCTTGAGCTCGACGGTGAGGCCCGGCCCGGCGACCCGCGCGATCAGCTCCTCGAGCTCCGCGCGGCGGGCGAGCACCTGCTCGTAGTGGAAGCGCCAGTTCTCGCCGAAGGTGACCGTGACGCGGCCGCCCTCCTCGGCGGCCTGCGCGGGCTGCAGGAGGGCCTTGAGCTGCGGCGCGGCGGCCGAGCGCACGGCGTGCCAGGAGAACTGTCGCCGGCCCGCGCCGCCGGCGCCCTCCGCGCCCGCGGGGGCCCGGTCGGGCGCGGCCTCCGCGTCAGGGGCCCCCGGAGCGTCCCCGGCGGGGCCCGGCGGCGGCGCTTCCGCGGCGCTCGGGCGCGAGGGCGGGGCGTCCGCGACCACGGGCTCCTCCGACGCGGCCCCGCGCGCGCCCTGGGCGGACGCGCCGGCGCCGGCGGCCTTGATCAACGCGACCTCCAGGCCGTAGAGGTCGTCGCGGCGGGTGAACCTGTCCTGCTCCTCGTCGAGCGCGTGGATCAGCGCCACGAGCCGCGACGCGTCGTCTCCGCGCCCCAGGGCCTCGTGGAGGAGGTCGCGCAGGGTGCGGCCGAGCTGCTCGGCGACCGTGCGCGGCGCGAAGCCAGCGCGGTAGAGGTCGCCCGCCTGCGGGAGTAGCGCGGCCAGGTCGCCGCCGATGAGGGCCTCGGCGAGGGCGACGAGCCGCTCGCGGGGCGGCAGGCCCAGCGCGTCCTCCGCCGCGGACGCCGTGATGGGACCGCCGCCGACGAGCAGCCGCTCGAGCAGCGACTCCGCGTCGCGCATCGCGCCGTCGGCCGCCCTGGCGACGAGGGCCAGCGCCGCCTCCTCGGCCTCCACGCCGGCCTCGGAGCAGAGGCGCGCGAGCTTGCCGAGGATCTCGGCGTCGGTGAGGCGCCTGAACCTGAAGTGCTGGCAGCGGGAGAGGATCGTGGGCGGCAGCTTCTCCGGCTCGGTGGTGGCGAGCACGAACATCAGCCCGGGCGGCGGCTCCTCGAGCGTCTTCAGCAGCGCGTTCGCGGCCGGCCGGCTGAGCATGTGGGCCTCGTCGAGGATCCACACGCGCGTGCCGCCGCGCAGGCTGGCCAGCCCCACGCGCTCGCGCAGGGCCCGCACGTCGTCGACCGAGTTGTTCGAGGCGGCGTCGAGCTCGATCACGTCGGGATGGGCGCCGTCGCGCACCAGGCGGCACGACTCGCACTCGCCGCAGGGTCTGTCGGCGGGGTCCTCCCGCTCGCAGTTCACGGCCATCGCCATGAGGCGCGCCGTCGTCGTCTTGCCGACGCCGCGAGGCCCCGAGAACAGGTAGGCGTGACCGGTGAGGCCCCGCGCCACGGCCGAGGCCAGCACGTCCTTGACGTGCTCCTGCCCCACGACCTGGTCGAAGGTGTAGGGCCTGGCGCGCTGGTAGAGGGCCGTCATCCCCGCCGGCAGTGTAGCACCGCCCGTCGCCGCTTCCCGGTGCGGGGCGGCGCGAGGATCCGCGTCCTGGTCGGGGCTCGTCCGCGTCGACTCCCGGGCGGGGCGCGCCCCGGGTGCTACCATGTCCCGCATGTCCGAGGCGGGCAGCGGCGCGGCCGTCGGGGTCGCCCTCGGCGGCGGCGCGGCCCGCGGGGTGGCGCACGTGGGGGCCCTCAAGGCGCTCGACGCCGCCGGGGTGCGAGTCGCCGGCGTGGCCGGCACGAGCTACGGAGCCGTGATAGCGGCGCTCTACGCGCTGGGCAGCCCCGCGCTCGAGATCGAGCGCACGGTGCGCGCCCAGGACGTCGCCGAGCTGTGGCGGCAGGCCCTCGACTTCGGCCTGCACGAGGGCGGCCTGGTGCGCGGACGGCGCCTGTCGAGCTGGCTCGACCGGAAGTTCTTCATGGGCGCCACGTTCGCCGACGTCCGCGTGCCCCTGGCCATCGCCTGCACCGACCTCGCCACCGGCCGCCTGCGCGTCCTGCGGTCCGGCGCGATCGCCGACGCCGTGCGGGCCTCGTGCGCCCTGCCCGGCGTCTTCGCCCCGGTGCGCCTGGGCGACGAGGTGCTCATCGACGGCGGCCTGGTCGAGACGGTCCCGTTCCGGGCGTTGGAGACCCTGGGGGTCCCGCTGATGATCGGCGTCCACGCCGGCGTCGACGTCAGCCGCTCGCGCTTCGTCAGGGCGGTCAGGCGCCTCGCCGCCTCGCGGCGCGGACGCGCCTACTACCGCCGCACGGGGGCGCTCGGCGCGCGCGGCGCCGCGAGGCAGCTCGCGCGCGGCCTGGCGATCTCCGCGCGCTCCTACAGCCGGCCCGTGCGCGCGCCGCGCGGCGCCTACGTGGTGTCGGTCGACCCTGGCGTCGCCTGGTGGGACTTCCACCGCTCGCCGCAGTCGATCGCGGCGGGCGAGGCGGCGATGGCGGCGCTCCTGCGCCGCCTGCGCGAGGAGGGTCGGTTGGCCGCGCGGAGCGGCGACGAGCGCGCCGCGCTGCGGGCCGTGTGAGGCGGCACGCGACCGGCGGACCGCGCCCGGCCGGCGCGGCGGGACGAGGCGCCTGCCGGTCCGCCCCTCAACGCGGCGGCGCCTCCGCCAGTGGCGTGACCCGCGCCAGGGCGGCGGCCAGCGCGTAGGCCTGGCCGCGGTCGAGGGGGCCCGGCGGCGGGTCGGCGCGCCAGGCGAGGCCGCTGCCGTGGAGCGCCTCCCAGCCGTCGTCCGGCGGGCAGAACTCGAGCAGGCAGGCCGCCGCCTTGGTGACCGCGGCGGCGACCTCGGGCGTGAGCGGCGCGTCGGGCGCCGCCCGCGCCAGCGCGGCGTCGACGATCGCCTGGCCGAGGTCGGGGCGCAGGTGGAAGCGGGTGGCCACGTTCGCGAGCAGGTAGGCGAACGAGAGCGTCGTGACGGGCGTGGCGAGGCCCGGGTCGTTGGCGTAGCCGCCCGTCGCCAGGCCCCGCGCGACGAGCGTGCGGAACGCCTCGTAGTGGGGGTGGTCGACGGGTCCGGCGGCGCGCCGCGGGCGCACGTCGGGCAGGTAGGCTCCGCGCGCGGCGAGCCTCTCGCGCACCGCCGCCACGGTGGCGGGGTCGCGGGACGCGGTCTGCGGGCTCAGCCCCTCGCGCGCGGCCAGCGCCGCCGCCACGCCGGCGGCCTCGGCCATCGCCATCCCGAACGGGACGACGCGGGCGCTGGCGAACGCCACGGGGTCGTAGCCGGCGCTGCGCCCCACCACCCACAGGCCCGAAGGTCCTCCCGAGGGCACCATCATGCACAGGCGCCCGCCGTACATCTCGGGCACGCCCCACACGAACCCGGTGTCGTGCGGGGTCATCGACTGCGCGTCGAGCGGGTATCCCCCGGCGGCGACGTCCTGCGCGGTCACGCGGTTGTCGAGGACGTCGTCGGCCGTGAGGGTGCAGCGCGCCCTCAGGTGCCGGCTCTCGCGCACGTAGAGCCGCTCGGCGCCGCCGGCGAACACGGCACCCTCGAAGCCGGGCACGTGGTCCGCCAGGTACGCGACGATGCGGGGGCCCTCGTCCAGCCCGCGCCTCCTGCCCTCCTCGCGCGACGCCGGGTCGAGGGGGTCGATGCCGTAGAGCAGCAGGGCGTTGATGAGGACCGTGCCGTCCTCCTGGAGGCCGACGTTCAGCCCGCGCAGGCGCAGGTCGGCCCGGCTCGGCTGGTAGGCCGCCGGCACGCCGCCGAAGGGCCCCCACACGACGCGGTCCTTGGCGACGGCGTAGTCGCGCCCGCGGGCGCGCACGCCGGCGACCAGCTCCCGCCAGTCGACGCCGGCGACGCGCAGGACGAGGGTGTCGGCCATGCGCTGTCCGACCCCGTACGCCGACCAGCCCACGTCGAAGGGCGCGCCGGCGGCGGCCGCCAGGTCGGCGTCGCCGCTGCCGTCGATCACCTGGCCGGCGCCGACCTCGAACGCGCGCTCGTCGCCCGCCACGAACGCGAGGCCCGTGACGACGCCCGGCGCCGCGACGACGGGCTCGACCGCGCGCGCCGACCTCACGACCCGCACGCCGGCGCCCTCCAGCAGGCGCTCGAACGCCTTCTCGGCGTCGGGCACGTCGAACGACTCGCCGCGCCCCACCAGGCGCCACCAGCGGTCGAAGAGGCCCAGCTGGTAGTCGTGGGGCTGGGTCTTGAGGTCGAGGACGTTGAGCTCGCCCAGTACGAACAGGCCGCCGACCCTGTCGTCGGGCGTGACGAGCATCGTCTCTGCGCCCTCCTCCGCGGCCGCCACGGCGGCGGCGATCGCCTCCGGCTCGCTGCCGTAGACGACGACGTCGACGGCGATGCGGGTCGCCTCCCGCGCGCCGGCCGCCGCCGGACCGTCGTGGACTGGGGGCGCCGCGAGCGACCAGGCGGCGAGCGCGGCTAGGCACGCGCAGGCGAAGCGCGCGACCCATGCCCGGGGCCTCAAGCCCTGCCTCCCGCGGGCTCCTTGCGCACCAGCTCGGCCAGCACCGTGTCGGCGACGCGGTAGGCGGCGTCGGCGCGCCCGAGTCGGCGCGCCGCGGCGCGCATCGCCTCGAGCCGCTCGCGCTCGGCCAGTAGGCGCCCGAGCTTGAACGTGAGCGTCGACAGCGGCTCCGCGCTGAGGGCCGCGCCGTTCTCGAGCAGGACGGCGGCGTTCGCCTCCTCCTGCAGCGGGTAGGGGCTGACGAGGATCAGGGGCAGCCCGGCGGCGAGCGCCTCGCTGGAGGTCAGCCCGCCCGGCTTCGTCAGGACCAGGTCGGCGGCCGCCATGCGCGCGGGCACGTCGTCGACGTGGCCGTGCACGCGCACGCGCACGGGCCCGTCGGGCTCGACGTAGCGCCGGCCCAGCCGCGCGAGCCGCTGGCTGCGGCCGGTGACGACCTCCACGTCGAGGGGCCAGCGCAGGCGCCTGAGCCGCTCCAGCACGCCGGACAGGTCCTCCTCCTCGAGGCCGCCGGCCATGACGAGGAGGACGTCGCGGTCCTCGTGCAGCCCGAGCCGCGCCCGGGCCTCCGCCTTGCCGGGCAGGCGGGAGAAGGACGGGTCGACGGGGATGCCGGTGACGCGCACGCGATGCTCGTCGACGCCGGCGGAGACCAGGTGCACCTTCACCTCCTCGATCGCGACGAAGTACCTGGCGATGCCCGGCTGCAGCCAGAGGCTGTGGGCGAAGAAGTCGGTGATGACCTCGGCCTGCGGCAGGGGCGCGCGGCGGCGCATGCGTCCCGCCATCACCTCGGGGCCGAGGAAGTGCGTGTGCACGAGCGCGCGGGGGGCGAAGCGGTCGATGATGCGCGGCAGCTCGTAGGACAGCATGCGGACCACCCGCGCCCGCAGACGCCGCTGCTGCGAGAGGGCCTCTGTCGGGCGCCGGTCCATGCGGCGGCCGAGCCACTCGACGAGGTCGGGGACGCTGCGGACGAGCTCGAAGTAGGCCTGCCGGTAGAGGCGCCTGAACGGCGCCGCCGTGTGCTCGAGGAGGTCGACGTGGCGCGCCTGCGCCCCCCGCTCCAGCAGCGCCGACTCGAGGGCCCTGGCGCAGGCGACGTGCCCTCCGCCGATCGAAGCAGACAGCACCAGCACGCGCTCGCCCGACGCAGGCACCAGGCCAGCATAGCCGCAAGAGGCTCTCAGACGGCCGGTGTTAGCATGCTGCGCGGAGGTCACATGCGCTCTAGGACACTGCTCTGCCTCTCGATACTGGCCACGGTGCTGGTCGCGTGCGAGCCGGAGGCGGAGCGCAGCGCCTCCGACGTGTTCCTCTACGGCGACGAGCCCCGTCGCCTGACGTTCTTCTACGGCGGGCCCGGCGAGCTGGGGTACGAGGGCGGCACGCTGGAGCTCGAGGACGCCCCGGCCGACGACGAGCGCCGCGCCGCCGACGTCAGCGTGCGGAGCGCCCTGCTCGTCGACGGCGAGCCCTACCTCAGCGCCCCGCTCGAGCCGCTCGACGAGCCGCCTGCCGCCGCCGTGCGCATCCCGCTCACGACCGACATGCAGCTCACCGTGAACCATGACGTGGGCGAGGTCGTCTACTACGACGGCAGCAGCTACCTGACGCTGGTGGAGGACGGCTCGCCCGGCGTGACGCAGCGCGTGGTGCCGCGACCGCGCCTCAACGAGCTGCGCGGGCTGGGCCAGCTCACGAACGAGGAGGCCGACGCGCTGGCCGCCGCGCTCGAGGAGCGCGGGCCGTTCGTGCTCGTCGAGCTCGACGAGTCCACGCTGCCCCCCCACCCGATCGACGGCCTGGCCGAGCAGCGCCGCACCGGGCTCTACGTGCAGTCGAGCATCGCCACCGACGAGGAGGCGTTCCGCCCCTCGCCCCGGCAGCTCGCGTGGGAGGTCGTCGCCAGCGGCACGCAGGCGACCGGCGTGGAGGCGCCGCGCTTCGAGCTGATCGCGACGCGGCAGCAGCTCGTCTCGTTCTGGTCGCGCGTGCACGCCAGCCAGCTGCAGCCGCCGCCCCTCCCCGACGCCGACCTCTCGCGCGAGACCCTCGTGGCGATCTTCCAGGGCCGGCAGCCCACCGGCGGCTACTCCGTGCAGGCGCGCCGCGTCTCCGAGGAGCAGGGGGAGCTCTACGTCGACGTCGAGTTCGTCGAGCCGGCCCCCGGGGCCGCCACCACGCAGGCCGTGACGAGCCCGTGGACGCTGGTGCGCGTGCTGCGCAGCGGCTACCCGGTGGCGTGGATCAGGGACGTCTCCGACGGCACGCTCGTGGGGGTGGCGCGGCGTACGGAGTGAGCGCCCTGGGCCCACGGCCGGAGCGCGGCGCCGCCGAAGGGCGGCCCGCCGCTCGCCCGACCTGCGCCGCTCGCGGCCCCCTCAGGTCAGCTCGGCCGGCATGAACAGCCGGCGGTACTCGTCGTTCGCGTAGCGGTCCGTCATGCCAGAGAGGTAGTCGGCCAGGGCGCGGTCGATGCCGTGCTGCTCGGCCTGGCGCTGCACCTCCGGCGGCAGCATCGCCGACGTCTCGCGGTAGGCGCCGAAGAGGCGCTCGAGGATCAGGCGCGCCTTGCGCGACATGCGTATCAGCCGGTAGTGGAAGTAGAAGTTCTGGTAGAGGAAGCCCTTGAGCTCCCTGAGCCTGGCGGCCATGCCCTCGGAGGGCCCGAGCAGCTTCTCGGGGTGGGAGCGGACGTCCTGCAGCGTCCTCACCCCCGCGTCCTCCAGGCGCGCGTGCGTGGCGGTGACGACGTCCGTTATCACGTCGCCGAGCAGCTCCCGCTGCAGCGTGTACCTGTCGTACTTGGTGAAGCCCGCCGGGTCCATGCCCAGGCGCGCCATGAGCTCGCCCACCAGGGGCACCTCGTAGATCTGCTGCGGCGTGAGGTGGCCGGAGCGCAGGCCGTCGTCGAGGTCGTGGGCGTTGTAGGCGACCTCGTCGGCGACGTTGACGACCTGCGCCTCGAGCGACGGCTGGGCGTCCGGCTCCCAGTCGGGGTCGGGCACGTCGTACTCGGTCTCGTGCTTCATGATCCCCTCGAGCGTCTCCCAGGTCAGGTTCAGGCCGGGGAAGCCGGGGTAGCGCCGCTCGAGCTGCGTGACGATGCGCAGGCTCTGGCGGTTGTGGTCGAAGCCGCCGCTGTCCCTCATCAGGTCGTCCAGGGCCTTCTCGCCCGAGTGGCCGAACGGCGGGTGCCCCAGGTCGTGCGCCAGCGCGATCGTCTCGGCGAGGTCCTCGTTGAGACCCAGGGCGCGGGCGATGCTCGTCGCGACCTGCGCGACCTCGAGCGTGTGCGTCAGGCGCGTGCGGTAGTAGTCGCCCTCGTAGTTGACGAAGACCTGGGTCTTGTACTCGAGGCGCCGGAACGCGCTGGTGTGCAGCACCCGGTCCCTGTCCTTCTGGAACGCCGTGCGGTACGCGCTCTCCGCCTCGGGGTGGATGCGACCGCGGGACTCGGCGGCGAGGGTGGCGTAGGGCGCCAGCGTCGCCCTCTCGTTCCGCTCGAGCTGCTCCCTGGTCACGAGCATGGCGGCTGGTATGGTACCACCGCATGGACCTCTCCCGGGCCCTCGGCGTGTGCCTCGAGGCCGTCCACGACGCGGGTCGTCTGACCTTGGGGTACTTCGGCCGGGCTCTCGAGGCGCGCCTCAAGGACGACCGCTCGCCGGTGACCGAGGCCGACGTCAGGGCCGAGGAGCTGATCCGCGCGCGGCTCGAGGCGGCCTTCCCCGACCACGGGATCGTGGGCGAGGAGCACGGCGTCACGAACGAGGGCGCCGCGGCGCGCTGGTACGTGGACCCCATCGACGGCACCAAGGCCTTCGTGCGCGGCGTGCCGCTCTACGGCGTGCTGCTCGCCCTGGAGGTCGAGGGCGAGGTCGTCGTCGGCGCGGCGGGCTTCCCCGCGCTGGGGGAGACCGTCTACGCCGTCAAGGGCGGCGGCGCCTACCTCGACGGGCGCCCGGTGCGGGTGAGGGAGACGGCGAGCCTGGCGGAGGCGCTCGTGTCGTTCACCGACGCCTACGCGTTCGAGCGCGCCGGCCTGGGCGACGCCTGGCGCCGGCTGATGGCCGCCGCCTACCACCGGCCCGGCTGGGGCGACGCCTACGGGCACGCCTGCGTGGCCACCGGCCGCGCCGAGGTGATGATCGACCCGGTGCTGGCGCCGCACGACGCTGGTCCCTTCGGCGTGATCCTGCGCGAGGCCGGAGGCTACTTCGGGGACCTGCGGGGCAACGAGGGCATCCACGGCGGCGCCGGCCTGTCGTGCACGCTCGGCCTGCTGCCGCAGGTCCTCGCGCTGCTGGACGTCGGCGGGGGGAGCCCGGCGGTATCCTGAGCCGCGTGGAGCTGACCCTCAGGCGCAGCACGCCGACGACCTGGGTGGGCCGCGTGCCCATCGGCAGCGGTCACCCCGTCGTGGTGCAGAGCATGACGAACACCGACACGGCCGACGCTGAGGCGACGGCGCTCCAGGTCTTCGACCTGTGGCGCGCCGGCAGCGAGCTCGTGCGCGTCACGGTGAACAACGACGCCGCGGCGCGGGCCGTGCCGGAGATCAGGCGGCGGCTCGACGACATGGGCGCCGACGTGCCCCTGGTGGGCGACTTCCACTTCAACGGCCACAGGCTGCTCGTCGACCACCCCGACATGGCCGCGGCGCTCGACAAGTACCGCGTCAACCCCGGCAACGTCGGCCCCAAGCGCCGCCACGACGAGAACTTCGCGACGATCGTCGACGTCGCCATGCAGCACGGCAAGCCGCTGCGCATCGGCGTGAACTGGGGCTCGCTCGACCAGGAGCTCCTCACGGCGATGATGGACGAGAACGCGCGCCGGGAGGAGCCCTGGGAGGCCCGCGAGGTCCTCATCGAGGCGATGATCAGGAGCGCGCTCACGAGCGCCGAGCTGGCCGAGGCGCGGGGCCTGCCGCACGACCGCATCGTGCTCTCCGCCAAGGTCTCGGGGGTCCGCGACCTGTGGGACGTCTACCGCCGGCTGGCAGCCCGCTGCGACTACCCGCTGCACCTGGGCCTCACCGAGGCCGGCATGGGCGTGCGCGGCGCGGTGGCCAGCGCCGCGGCCCTCACGCCGCTCCTCGCCGACGGCATCGGCGACACGATCCGCGTGTCGCTCACGCCCGACCCGGGCGCGCCGCGCGAGCGCGAGGTCGAGGTGGCGCGCGAGGTGCTGCAGGCCCTCGACCTGAGGCGTTACGCGCCCAGCGTCACGGCCTGCCCCGGCTGCGGCCGCACCACCAGCACGCTGTTCCAGGAGCTGGCGCGCGACGTCCAGGCGTACATCAAGGAGCAGATGCCCGTGTGGCGCGAGCGCTACCCGGGCGTCGAGGACCTGCGCGTCGCGGTGATGGGCTGCGTCGTGAACGGCCCGGGCGAGTCGAAGCACGCCGACATCGGCATCAGCCTGCCGGGCACGGGCGAGTCGCCGCGCGCGCCGGTCTACCAGGACGGCAGGCTCGTGGCCACGCTCCAGGGCGAGGAGATCGTGCCGCGCTTCACGGCGATGCTCGAGGAGTACGTCAGGCGCCGCTTCGGGCCGCGCGGACAGGGGGTCGAGCCGGCGACCCGGCCCGCCGAGGCGCCGCGGTGAAGGTCTACACGCGCACCGGCGACGACGGCACGACGGCCCTGTTCGGCGGGGGGCGCGTGCCGAAGGACGACCTCCGGGTCGCGGCCTACGGGTCCGTCGACGAGGCGAACTCGGCTCTCGGGCTGGCGCGCGCGTCGCTCGCCTCCGAGCCGGAGGGCTCCCCGCTGCGCGCCCTCGACGACGACCTGCAGGCCCTGCAGGCGCTCCTCTTCGACCTCGGCGCCGACCTGGCCACGCCCTTGGGCACCAAGGCGCGCTCCCACGTCACGCCGGTCGACGCGGCGGACGTCGAGCGCCTCGAGGGGCTCATCGACACCTACAGCGAGGAGCTGCCGCCGCTGAGGAGCTTCGTGCTGCCGGCCGGCACGCCCGCCGCCGCCGCGCTGCACCTGGCGCGGTCGGTGGTGAGGCGGGCCGAGCGCGACACGCTGGCGCTGTCCCGCCGCGACGAGGTGAACCCGCGGGCCCTCGTGGTGCTGAACCGCCTCTCCGACCTGCTCTTCACGCTGGCCAGGGTCGCGAACGTGCGCGCCGGCGTGGAGGAGGTCAGGTGGACGCCGCGTCGGTGAGCGACCGGGCCAGGGGGCGACCCGGGGACGGTGGGGCCGGCTCCGGCGGGTTCGCCGGGGACCGTGCCGGTCCGTCGACGCCCTAGGCCCCGCGCCGCGCGGCGAGGCCGCGGCACAGGCGCCCCGGGAGCGCGGGGCCCTCGTAGACGAACGCCGTGTAGACCTGCACCAGCGTCGCGCCGGCCGCCAGGCGCTCCGCCACGTCGGACGCGTCCCACACCCCGCCCACCGACACGAGCGGCAGACGCGTCGCCGAGGCCAGCGTCCGCAGCGCCGCCAGGGCCCGCGGCGCCAGCGGCCGGCCGGAGAGGCCGCCCTGCTCGGGGGCGTGAGGCGAGCGCAGCGGCGGACGCGACGTCGTCGTGTTCGTCGCCACGATGCCGGCGGCGCCCTCCTCCTCGGCGGCGCGAGCGGCGGCGGCCAGCCCCTCGTCCGGGAGGTCGGGCGCCAGCTTCACCAGTACCGGCTTCTCGCCGCGCTGGCTCGCGACCGCGCGCGCCGCGCGCAGCACGGACCGGAGTGGCCCAGCGGCCTGCAGGTCCCGCAGGCCCGGCGTGTTCGGCGACGAGACGTTGAGCACCAGGTAGTCCGCGGCGTCCCACACGGCGCGTAGCGCCCTGGCGTAGTCCTCCGGCGCCTCCTCGTCAGGCACCGCACGCGACCTCCCGACGTTCACGCCCACGGGCGGCAGCCGGTCGCCGTGGGCCTCCTTCGCGCGCAGGACGTGCCGGGCCAGCGCGGCGGCGCCGCCGTTGTTGAAGCCCATGCGGTTGATGAGCGCCTCGTCCTCGACGAGCCGGAACAGGCGCGGGCGCGGGTTGCCCGGCTGGGGGAGGGCCGTGACCGTGCCGACCTCGACGGAGCCGAAGCCCAGCGCCGCCAGCGCCGGCACCGCGACGCCGTCCTTGTCGAGGCCGGCGGCCAGGCCCACGGGGTTGGGGAAGGTGAGGCCGAAGGCGCGGGTCTGCAGGGCCGGGTCGTCCGCGCCGCGGGCGAACGAGCCCAGCGCGCGCAGGGCCAGGCGCGAGCGCGAGGCCAGGGCCAGTCCCCGCATCGTCAGCTCGTGGGCGCGCTCCGCTCCCAGGCGGAACAGCGCGGGACGCGCCAGGCGGTAGAGGTCCACGCCCTCAGCCGCGGCGCGGCTGCGTGGGCCTGATCTCGACCTTGCTGGGCAGCGTCCTGTGCGGCATGTGGTAGAGGTAGAGCACGGTGGCGGCGATGTCCTCCGGCTGGATCTTCCAGGCGTCGGCCTCGGTGACCCGGCGGTCGTTGAAGCCCGTGGCCACCGACCCGGGCAGGACCGTGCTGACGCGCACGCCGCGCTCGCGCAGGTCGAGCATCGCCGCCTGCGTGAAGCCCACGAGGCCGAACTTGCTGGCGTTGTAGGCGGCGCCGCCGGCGAAGAAGTTGATGCCGGCGAGGCTGGCGATCGTGACGATCATGCCGCGCGTGCGCAGCAGCGCGGGCACGGCGGCCTTGAACCCGTAGAAGACGCCCGTGAGGTTCGTGTCGATGACCCGCGACCACTGCTCGGGCTCGAGCTCGTCGACCGGCGCGAACACGCCGATGCCGGCGTTGGCCACGAACAGGTCGAGCCGCCCGAGCTCGCGCTCGACCCGCGCCACCGCCGCCTGCTGGGCGGGGAGGTCCCTGACGTCGAACGGCACGGCCAGCACGCGTCCGGGGTGCTCGCGGCCCAGGCGCTCCGCGACGCCCTCTAGGCGGCCGGCGTCGCGCCCGTTGACGGCCACGGCCATGCCCTCGGCCAGCAGCGCCTCGGCGATCGCGAGCCCGATGCCGCGGCTCGCGCCGGTGACGAGGGCGACCTCCTGGACGTCGTTCCCCTGGCTCGAGCGGGCCATGCCGAAGGCTAACACGGCCCTGTTACACTCGCTCACGTGCTGCTGCGCCTGACGCTGATCCGGCACGCTCTCACGGACTGGAACGCGTCAGGGCGCTTCCAGGGCGTCGCCGACGTGGAGCTGAACCGCGAGGGCAGGGAGCAGGCGAGGCGCCTGGCCGCCTACGTCGCCCGCCTCGAGCCCGACGCCGTGGTGTACGCGAGCCCACTGAGGCGCGCGGTGGAGACCGCGACGATCGCCTTCCCGGGACGCGAGCTGCGCCTGGATGAGCGGCTCAAGGAGATCGACTTCGGCGAGTTCGAGGGCAAGACGCAGGCCGAGAACGAGCGCCACCCCGGCTGGGCGGAGTGGAGCCTCGACCCCTACTCCCGCAGGGCGCCGGGCGGCGAGTCGTACGCGCTCTTGAGGGAGCGCGCCGTCGCCTGGATGGACGAGGTCGTGGCCTCGAGCGCGCCCCACGTCGTGGCCGTGACGCACTCAGGCACGATCCAGATGCTCCTGGCGCACGTCCTCGGCGTCGAGCGGGTGCGCTGGCGCAAGCGCATCTACCTCAGGCACGCCAGCGTGAGCCGGGTCCTCTTCCGCGGCGACGAGGTCCTGGTCGAGCGGGTGAACGACACGCGGCACCTGTCGCGCGAGGGCGGCGACCCCTTCCTCGACTGACCCCTGGCGCGACCCAGCCCCTCGTAGACGCGGGTCGCGCGGCGCCCCGGCCACCGACGGACCGCCTCTCCTGCGACGCGGCGGACCCGGCCCGCGCGGCGGAGCGACCGGCGCGCGAGCGGGACCCCGGCCCCGAGCGGGCTACTCGCGCCGCGCGGTGGCCTCGCCGCGGGCCGCGCGCGCGGCCGCCGGCCCGGTCCGCGGCGCGCGCCCGGCCGCCAGAGCGCCGAGCAGCGCCAGGACGCCGCTGGCGCCGACCAGGGCGCCCACCGTCAGCTCCAGCCAGTTCGCCAGCAGCAGCTCCCAGGCCCGCTCCAGGAGCGGCCCGCCGCCGACGTTCACCCTCAGCACGGCGAACAGCTCGGCGCGGGCGGCCTCGGCCTGGTCCGGCGTGAGGCCGAGGTCCGGCATCTGGCGTCCCGGGTCGTCGAAACGGGGCTCGAGCAGCATGTTCTTCAGCCACACGTAGGTCCGCTGGCGTCCGTGCGCCGCCAGGACCTGCGCCCGCGCCTCGTTCGTGCGGGCGTAGGGGTCGCGCGGGTCCGCCATCAGGGCCCGCAGGCGCTCCTCGTACGGACGCGAGTTCAGGTACTCGGTGATGCGGTAGTTGAAGCCGAACTGGTCGAGGGTCGGCCCCACGCCGCCGCCCACGCCGGCGATCTCGTGGCAGCCCGTGCAGCCCAGGTCGTCGAGGACGGTGAGCCTGGCGCGGACGGTCAGGCCCCACGTGGGCTTCGCGGGCACGGGGTGCGCGCGCTCCTCGTCGTAGTAGAGGCGCAGCACGACGCCGCCCAGGTCGCCCAGCCGGAGCATCGGCGTGAGGTAGAGGCCGTCCGGACCGACCGCCACGCCCGCGAAGTGCTGCGTGTTGGCCGCGCCGAGGTGCTGCACGAGGTAACGGGGCGGCGTCGCCGCCAGGCCCGCCTCGGTGGCGCCGCCGAAGTACGCGACGCCCGCGGGCACGTCCGCGGAGCCGAAGCCCGCGGCGACGTAGTGTCCGCCCCAGTCGGGCTGCATGAAGGGCGCCCGCGGCGGCACCCAGGCGAGCTGCACGGGCGAGAACGGCTCGGAGAACACGACCTCGGCGTGGGCCGCCAGACCGTCGTCGGTCCCGGACCACAGGTGGTCGAGGCCGCGCGTGACGGGCACGAACCTGTCGAGGTCGACGCCGCTCTCGGCCACCACTAGCCGCCCGCCGTCGTGGCCCAGCGCGAAGGGGTTGCGGAAGCCCTTGGCGAAGACGTACGCCTCAGGTCCGGAAGAGCCGAACGGCGGCTCGGGGCAGGGCCCGCCATCCAGGTCCATGCACAGGACCTTGCCCAGCAGCACGTCCGGCCGCGAGGCCGTGTCGGGGTCCCCGCCGTCGCCGACGCCGACGTAGAGGCGTCCGTCGACGACGACGCAGTCGCCGACCTGGTGCGCCGGCGCCGACTGGAACTCGGCCAGCAGCGGCAGGAGCTCGGCGGAGCCGGTGGCCTCGAGCCCGTGGCCGCGGCGCTCGAACGTGAACCTGACGACGCGGTTGCGGACGATGCCGCCCTCGTCCGGGTCGGTGAAGGTCGCGAACAGGTAGCCGCGCTCGGGGGCGAGGCAGAGGCCCGCCAGGCCCTGCTGGCTGGCGCCGTCGAGCCTCTCGTCCTGGGCGCCGTAGGTGGGCACGGTGGCGAAGAGCTGCGTCGCGCCGGAGCGCGTGACGACCCTGATGTCGCCCCTCAGCTCGGCCACGAAGTAGAAGGGCGCGTCGGGGTCGTCCTCGGCGTCGGGGATGAACTCGATCGCGGTGGGCAGCGTCAGGCCGCTGGCGTGCACCTCCAGCGCGTAGCCGCGCGCGACGCCGAGCTGGGCCAGCGGGTCGCTCCCTGCCGCCGCGCGAGCGGCGCTCGGGGACGTCGCGGCGGCCAGGGCCAACGCCGCGAACCAGATGGCGGCTGCCGGCGCGGGACGCCGGGAGCGTCGGCTTGCTGCCACGCCCGGACCGTAGCACGGCCCCGCGGCCGGTCGCGGGGCGCGCCTCTCGACGCTGGCGCTCGGGGGCCGGTGGTACGCTCGCGCCGTGGTCGTCGCGGCCAGGGGGGAGGAGCTGGCGCCCGGAGCGCTGGAGGGGCCGTTCGTGGTGGTCCTGCCGGGCTTCACGGGCACCGTGGGCGAGCTGGCGCACGCGCTGCGCTCGCGGGCCCTCGCCCCGGGCGACGTCGACCTCTACCGTCTCGTGCGCGGCTACCTCGACTTCTTCGAGCGGGCGGCGGCGCGCGACCTCGAGCTGGCGACCGAGGCGCTGCCCCGCGTGGCGCAGGTCGTGGAGCTGAAGCTGCGACTACTGCTGCCGCGACAGGCCGGGACCGGCGCGGAGGAGGGGGAGGAGCTGGCGCTCGAGGAGGCGCTCGAGGCCGTCGCGCTCCTCGAGGAGCTGGAGCACGCGATCGACTTCCTCAGGCGGCGCCGCGAGGAGCGGCGCCTCGTGCTGCCGGCGCGCGCGCCGCGTCCGCCCTACGCCCGCCCGCCGCGTCCCCTGCGGGCCTCGAAGGACGACCTGGCCCGGCTGGCCGGACGCTACCGCCTCGGCGGCTACTTCGAGATCGCGCTGCCGGGCGCCACCGTAGCCAGCGTCGCCGCCGAGCTGGCCAGGCGGCTGAAGCGCGCGGCGCGTGGCCTGCTCTTCGCCCTGCTGGGCGCCGAGGACTGGCGGTCGCGCACGCTGGCCTTCGCGGCGATGCTCGAGCTCGTCAGGCAGGGCAGGGTGAGGGCCACGCAGGCCGAGCCGTACGGACCCATCGAGGTCGCCTACGCCGGGGACGGGGACGGCGAGGCGGCCGACGAGACCGTGGCGTAGGAGTAGGCGTAGGCGCGCCGGAAGCCGAGGCGCTCGTAGAGGGCCACGGCGGAGGCGTTCGCCGCGGCCACCTGCAGGTAGGCGAGGTCGGCCCCCGCCACTCGCCCCCACGCGAGCAGCGCCCGCACGACGGCCGTGGCGACGCCGCGCCGGCGGCGCTGCGGCACGGTGAGCACGTCGAAGACCCCCAGGGTCCCGTCGGCGACGACCCCGAGGCCCAGCCCCGCTACCGCTCCGTCCAGCGCGGCGACGGCGAAGCGCCGCGGGAGCGGGGCCGCCGCCGCCAGGGCGAGGCGCGGCGGTCCCTCGGCGGAGGTGTGGTGCTCGAGGAACGCGGCCCGCCAGGCGTCGGGGACGTCCTCGGACAGCGCCACCGCGGCGCCCCCCTCGAGCTGGGACGCGCTCCCCGACGGCTCCGCGTCAGCGGCGCCGGAGCCCGCGACCGTGGCGCTCTCCGCCACGGACGCCCCGAGACCGTCCGCCCGACGCTGCGGCCCGTCGCCGTGCGGCCCCTCCAGGCCGCGGGCCATGACGAGCACGGGGCTCCGCGTCTCCCGCAGCCCCGGCTCGCCGAGCAGGTCCGGCGGCGTCAGGGGCGTGACGCGCAGCAGCGGCGGCAGGCCGCGGGCGCCGTAGGAGGCGGCGACCTCCGACGCGGGCGCCAGGTCCGCGGGGTCGGCGTACGGCGACACGGCGGCCGACGCCACGCGGCCCACCAGCCCGCCCGCGCCCCAGCGGCAGAGCCAGCCGCGCACCTCCCACTCGCTCTCGGCCGGGACGGCGCGGAGCGCGGCGCGCTCGAGCCGGCGCACGAGGGCGTCGTCCGCCGGCGCGGGTCGTGACCACGCGGTGGTCACGCCGCGGCCTTGGCCTCCTTCTTGCGCATCGTCGGGTCCAGGACGCGCTTGCGCAGGCGCAGCGACCGGGGCGTGACCTCGAGGAGCTCGTCGTCGGCGAGGTACTCGAGCGCCTCCTCCAGCGTGAGCCGGCGCGCCGGGGTGAGGATCAGGTTCTCGTCGGAGCCGGCGGCGCGCACGTTCGTGAGCTTCTTGTTCTTCGTGACGTTCACGTTCAGGTCGCCCTGCCGCGAGTGGGCGCCCACGATCATGCCCACGTACACCTCCGTGCCCGGCGTGATGAAGAAGGTGCCGCGGTCCTCGAGCTTGTAGAGCGAGTAGGCGAAGGCCTCGCCTGGCTCCATGGCCACGAGCGAGCCGTGGCTGCGCGTGCGCAGCTCGCCGGCGTAGGGCTCGTAGCCGTCGAAGACGTGCGAGAGCAGGCCCTCGCCCTGCGTCAGCGAGAGGAAGAGCGTGCGGAAGCCGAACAGGCCGCGGCTGGGCACGCGGAACTCCAGGCGGGCACGGGTCTCGCCCGGGTCCATGACCGTGAGGGCGCCCTTGCGCTCCGACAGCGCCTGGACCACCGACCCCATGGCCGACACGGGCACGTCGGCCACGACGCGCTCGTAGGGCTCGAGGCGGCGGCCGCCCTCCTCCCGCATGATCACCTCGGGCCGGCTGACGCTGAACTCGTAGCCCTCGCGCCTCATGGTCTCGATGAGGATCGAGAGGTGCAGCTCCCCGCGGCCCGAGACGCGGTAGCGCTCCCCGCCCAGCGGCTCGACGCGCAGGGCCACGTTGGTCAGCAGCTCGCGCTCGAGGCGGTCGGCGAGGTGGCGGCTCGTGACGTAGGCGCCCTCGCGGCCGGCGAAGGGGCTGGTGTTGGGGCTGAACGTCACGGCCACCGTGGGCTCGTCGACGGTCGGCGTGGGCAGGGTCTCGACGGCGTCGGGAGACGACACGGTGTCGCCGATGTTCACGGCCTCGAGGCCGGAGATCACGACGATGTCGCCGGGCTCCGCGCGCTCGGTCTCGACGCGGTCGAGCCCCAGGTGCGTGTAGACCTTGGTGACGCGGGCGCGCGTGAGCTCCTTGCCGCGGCCGGTCAGCGCCACGGGGTCGCCGGCGCTCACGCCGCCGCGCAGCACGCGGCCGAGCGCCAGGCGCCCCAGGTAGTCGGAGTAGTCGAGGTTCGCCACCTGCAGGAGGAACGGCGCGTTCCCGTCCCCCGAGGCGGGCGGCACGCGCTCGACGATCGTCTCGAAGAGCGCCACGAGGTCGCCGGCGGGCTCCTCGCCGTCGCGCCACGCCCGGCCCTCGCGCGCGACGGCGTGGAGGATGGGGAAGTCGAGCTGGTCGTCGTCGGCGCCGAGCTCGACCATGAGGTCGAAGGTCATGTTCACGACCGCGTCCGGTCTGGCGTCCTGACGGTCGACCTTGTTCACGACCACGATGGGCCTCAGGCCGCGCGCCAGCGCCTTCTTGAGCACGAAGCGGGTCTGCGGCATGGGCCCCTCGGCGGCGTCGACGAGCAGCAGCGCGCCGTCCACCATCGTCAGGGCCCGCTCGACCTCGCCGCCGAAGTCGGCGTGGCCGGGCGTGTCGACGATGTTGATCTTCGAGCCGTGCCATAGCACGGCGGTGTTCTTGGCGAGGATCGTGATGCCGCGCTCGCGCTCGATGTCGACGTTGTCCATCACGCGCTCGGGCACCTGCTGGTTGGCGCGGAAGACGTTCGACTGGCGCAGCATGCCGTCGACGAGCGTGGTCTTGCCGTGGTCGACGTGCGCGATGATGGCGACGTTGCGATGTTCCATGGGCTCCCAGTGGCCGGCGCTGAGGCCGCCGGCGCGACGGAGGAGTATAGCGGCAAGGCCGCCATGCCCGTGGTAACGTCGGCGCGATGCCGCGCGCGGCCGCCGGTCCGGTCGAAGGCGACGGGGCCGAGAGCGTGCGGGACATGTTCGCCCGCATCGCTCCCACCTACGACCTCCTCAACTCGCTGCTCAGCCTGGGGCTCGACGAGCGCTGGCGGCGCGAGGCCGCCGCGGCGGCCGTGGCCGGCGGCGCGAGGAGGGTCCTGGACGTCGCGACGGGCACGGGCAAGCTGGCGTTCGCGGTCAAGAGGGCCTGCCCGGCGTGCGCGGTGACGGGGGTCGACTTGGCCGCGCCGATGCTGCGGCTGGCGCGCGAGGCGGCCGCGCGGCGCGGCCTCGAGGTGAGCTTCCGGGAGGCCGACGGGACGGCGCTGCCGTTCCCGAGCGGGTCGTTCGACGCCGTCACGATCGGCTACGGGCTGCGGAACTTCGCCGACGTCGACGCGGGGCTGCGCGAGTTCAGGCGCGTGCTCGGGCCGGGCGGACGGCTCGTCGTCCTCGAGTTCCCGCCGCCGCCCGCTGGTGCCCTGGGCCGCGCGTTCAGGGTCTACTTCGAGCGCGTGCTGCCTCTCGTGGGCGGCGTCGTCTCGGGCAGCAGGTCGGCCTACGCCTACCTGCCGCGGACCGTGAAGGCGTTCCTCGACCCCGAGGGACTGAAAGATCGCATGGCGGCCGCGGGCTTCACCGGAGTGTCATACAGGCTGCAGACCTTCGGGGTGTCGGCCGTGCACGTCGGCGAGGTACCCTCAGGCCCGCACGGAGGCGTGGGACGAGCATGACAGAGAGGCACGACATCTTCATGGGGGCAGGCGGCATCGAGATCAACACCGACGGCGAGCTGCTGGGCCTCGGCGGCGGGGGCGACCTCTTCGACGCGCACGACAAGCGCTTCGGGCTGGCGATAAGCCACTTCAAGAACGCGGTGCGCGGGCGCGCCTACGACAACGAGTCGGTCGCGCTGCGCGTCGGCCGCTCCGGCTACTACGCCCAGTCGAAGCGCTTCCCGCTGGCGTTCTTCGGCGACTCGGCCCGCCCGGACGTCGCGGTCATCGACGCGGCCGAGGCGCGCTCGGTCGTGTGGGAGGCCGTGGCGCACTACCGCGCCGACGAGGCACAGTCCCTCGTGTGCGTCTACTCGACAGACGACGAGACGGACGTCTTCCTCGGCTACAAGGCCAGGGGCGGCATCGAGTACGAGTACGGGGTGCTCAAGGCCGACGTGCCGGTGCACCTGAGGGCGACGTTCGCCGCCGACGAGGTCGTGCCGGTGCTCGGGGCGCGCAGCGGCGTGCTCGTCTACCAGCGCACGAGGAGCGGCGAGCACGTGCTGCTGCGGGCCCGCGGACGCCGCACGCCGCTGCTCCGCGGCGACGTCCTGGGCTGAGCCCGCCCGCGTCGGTGGGGCGGCGCGACCGCCTATGAGCCCCTCTCCACGCGTCGTCGTCGTGGGCGCAGGCGTCACGGGCAGCGAGGCCGCCTACGCCGCTTCGCGCGCCGGCGCCGACGTCACGCTCGTCACCACGAGCCTCGACACCGTCTACTCCCTCGACGAGGACCCCGCCGCGGTGGAGGCGCCGCCGGGCAGCCTGCTCGCGTCGGCGCTCGGAGCGGGCGCGCGCTCGCGCTGGGACGTCCACCGGCGCGCCAAGTACGCCCTCGAGGCCCAGCCCGGCGTCCACCTGCTGCAGTCGACGGCCTCGGCTCTCCTCGTCGAGGGGGGCGCGGCGCGCGGCGTGGCGACCTGGGAGGGGGTGCCGCGCCGCGGCGACAGGGTGGCGCTGTGCGTCGGCACGTTCCTGCGCGCGCGCCTCAGCGTGGGCGAGGTCGTCGAGCAGCAGGGCCGCCTCTCGGAGATGGCCTACGACGACCTCTACGAGGACCTCGCGGCCCGCGGGTTCGCGTTCGAGGAGCTCGCGCTGGAGGTCGCCGGCGTCGCCGGGTCGCTGCCGCACGCCGTGCGCACCGTGGCGTTCGCCCCGGCGGAGTGGTCCGCGGCGGAGCTGCGCCTGACGCGCGTGGACGACCTCTACGCCGCCGGCGCCTGCGTCGCGCGGCGCGGCGGTCCTCCCGACGCCGGCGCCTGCGTGGCCGAGGGCATGCGACTGGGGGTCGCTCTGGCGCGGACCTAGGCGGTCTGCGGGCCGTCCGGGGCCGCCCACTGGTCGCCGGTCCGTCCGGGGCCGCTCCGGCCCGCCGGCACCGGCGCGCGGCGCTACGCCGTCGGCGTGTCGGCGCGGGGCTCGGTGTAGGCCGTGATCTTCTCGAGGTCGTCGCCGAGCGCCCAGGCGACCTCCGGCCCGCGCGGCGTGGTCCTCACCAGGCGGTAGCGGTACGGGGGCTGCGGCTGCCGCAGCGTGATCACGTAGCGCTCGCCCTCGAACAGGACCTCCTCGCCGACGGTGAAGCTCGCCATGCCCGACGTTACCCCCGGTCCGCCGGCGCGGCGAGGGACGTTCCGCCGGCGGCGTGCACGGCGCCCCGCGGGGCGGGGAAGAGCCCGCGGGCGGCGCCGCGCGCGAGCAGCTCCCGCGCGGCGGCCTCGCCCTCGGGCCCCACGTCCAGCGAGTAGGCGTTCACGTACAGCTCGATGTGGCGGCGGCGCACGTCATCGTCCATCTCCTGCGCGTGCGCGGCGACGTAGGCGGCGGAGTCGCCCGGGCGGGCCAGCGCGTGCTCGAGGCTGGCGCGGACGAGCGCGCCGAGGCGGGCGATCACCCGGGGGCCCAGCGAGCGCTTCACGGCGATGCCACCGAGCGGCACGAGGTGCCCCACCTCCTGCTCCCACCACTCCCCGAGGTCGCGCAGCGCGTGCAGGCCGTAGCGCGGGTAGGTGAAGCGGCTCTCGTGGATGATCAGGCCGGCGTCGTAGCGGCCCGCGGCGACGCCGGGCATGATCGCGTCGTAGCGCACGACCTCGGTCCTCAGGTCGTCGCGCCACAGGGCGAGGAGGAGCCGCGCCGTGGTGGTGCCGCCCGGGACCGCCACGGTGCTCCCGGCCAGGTCCAGGTCCGGCTCCCTGGCGACGACGAGCGGTCCGACGCCGCGCCCCAGCGCCCCGCCGGAGCGGAGCAGCACCCAGTCGTCGGCGAGGTGTCCGTAGGCGTGGTAGCTCACCTTGGCCACGTCTAGCTCGCCGGCGAGCGCGGCTCGGTTCAGCGCGTCGATGTCCATGAGCGCGACCTCGAACTCGAGGGGCTCCTCGCCCGGCTCGCCGGCCTGGGCGGCGCTGTTCGCCAGCAGGCCGGCCTGCAGGGCGTGGAAGACGAACGTGTCGTTGGGGCAGGGCGAGTAGCCGAGGCGCAGGCGCATCGTGCCTCCCAAGCTACCAGCGGGGCGGGGGCCGCGGGCGCCGTGCGGCACGCTTCCTCCGGCCCGCCCGCGTCTGCTAGAGTGGAGCGCTCGCGCTGGCGCCGACCAGGCCGAAGGGGCCGGGGGCGCCGCGCGGACGTCCCCGTGGAGGTGGATTCATAGCGAGAGAACTGAAGGTGAACGAACAGATCCGGGTCAGGCAGGTGCGTCTCATCGGCGCCGACGGTGAGCAGATCGGCATCGTCGACACGAGGGACGCGCTGAAGCGTGCCCGGGAGGAGGACCTCGACCTCGTGCTCGTGGGCGAGACGGCGCAGCCGCCCGTCGCCAAGCTCCTCGACTACGGCCGCTACCGCTTCGAGCAGCAGCAGCAGGTCAAGGAGGCGCGCAAGCGCTCCCGCCAACAGGAGATGAAGTCGATCAAGTTCCGCGTGAAGATCGACGACCACGACTACGAGACGAAGGTCAACCACATTCGCCGGTTCCTCAAGGCCGGGCACAAGGTGAAGGTCACGATCATGTTCCGCGGACGCGAGCGCACGCACCCCGAGCTGGGTCAGGGCATCCTGAACCGCGTCGCGGCCGACGTCAGCGAGCTCGCCGCCGTCGACTCGGCGCCGATGATCGCCGGCATGGACATGAACATGATCCTGCGCCCGACGGTGACGCCGGAGAAGGTCCGTTCAGAAGCCTTGGTCGAGTCGTGAAGACCACCTCGAGACGGTAGGAAGACGACAGGAGAAGGAAGACGCATGCCTAAGCTGAAGACCCACAAGGGCACCAAAGCCCGTGTCAAGATCACTGGGCGAGGTAAGGTCAAGGCCATGCGCTCCGGCAAGCGGCACCTGAACTACAAGAAGTCGGGTACCCGCATCCGCCAGGGGCGCACGGACCTGGTCGTGGACGAGTCGGAAGTCAAGCGCATCAAGGCGCTGCTTCCGTACGACTGAGGTAGCGGCCCATGCCACGCGCCAAGACCGGCACCGTCCGCCGCCGCCGCCACGCGAAGGTCCTCAAGCGCGCCAAGGGCTACTGGGGGCTGCGGTCGAAGTCCGTCCGCGTCGCCACCCAGACGCTCCTCAACGCCGCCGACTACGCCTACCGCGACCGCCGCGACAGGAAGGCCGAGTTCCGCCGCCTGTGGATCGCGCGCATCAACGCCGCGGCCAGGCAGGAGGGCGTGACGTACTCGCGCCTCGTCGCCGGCCTGCGCAAGGCGGGCATCGCTCTCGACCGCAAGGTCTTAGCCGACCTCGCCGTGCGCGAACCGGCGGCCTTCAAGGCGCTCGTCGAGAAGGCCAAGTCGGCCTGAGCCTCACGCACGCGTAGACCTCGGCGCCCGGGGCGACCCGGGCGCTTCGCCGTGGCCGCGCCGGCGTCCGGCGCGCGTCGCCGGGGGACGCCTCGCGCCCGTCGGCCGCGCGCCCCGGGCGCGGGCCCCGGTCGTCCGTCAGTACCCCGCCGCCACGTCGACGAGGTTGCGCTCCTCGCCCCGCGTCAGCGCCGCCAGCGTGTCGAGCACGTCGCGGGCGGCCGCCGTGCGCCAGCCCATCAGGTCGTTGGCGCTGTGGGGCGTCATGACCACGTTGGGCAGGTCGGCGAACGGGAAGCGCGAGGGCGGCGTCGCCGACCGCTCCTCCTCGCCGCGCGGGTAGACCCACCAGACGTCCAGCCCCGCGCCGAAGACCCGCCCCTCGGCCAGCGTCCGGTACAGCGCCTCCTCGTCGATGACGGCGCCGCGGCCCACGTTCACGAGGATCGCCGTCTCCTTCAGCGCCGCCAGCTCCCGCTCCCCGATCAGCCCGCGCGTCTCGTCGGTGAGGGGCAGCGTGCAGAGCACGACGTCGGCCCCCGCCAGCGCCTCGAGCAGGCCGTCGCGGCCGACCTGGGGGACTTCGCCGCCTGGTGCGGGCCGCCGCCGGAACGCGACGAGCTCGAGGCCCAGCGCCCTCAGGGCCGGTGCCGCGGCCCTGGCGATGGACCCGTAGCCGAGGAGCAGCGCGCGCTTGCCGCGCAGGAAGACGCCGCGGCCGGGGGTCGTGCGCTCGGGCGGCCCCCAGTCGCCGCGGCGCAGCGCCGCGTCGTTCCACACCACGCGGTTCGCCACGGCGAGCAGGAGCGCCACGACGTGCTGGGCGACCATGGCGTCGTTGAAGTGGGAGTTGTGGGCCCGCAGGTGCGGGCGGGAGAGCAGGTAGCCGCGCAGCCTGGCGCCCAGGCCGGCGTAGGGCACGACGACCCGCTCGAGGCGCTCGCCGTCGAGCAGCTCCTCGGGCGGCCCGCCGTCGACGAGCACCTGCGGCCAGTCGCGCAGCGCCAGCGCCCGCTCGTGGTCGGTCTCGATCCTCAGCTCCACGCCGGGCGGCGGCGCGAGGTCGCGCGCCGCCTCGCCGGACAGCCTGTGCGTCCACAGCACCTTCAGCGCCATCCGAGGATGCTACCGCGCGCCCGGCCGCGCGTGCCGCACGCCTCACGGCGCGCCGGGCGGCCGGGAGCGGGGCGGACGCTCCCCGCGCCCCGCGCGCACACGGCGGTCCGGCGGCCTGGGCGTCGCCCCGGCTAGCCGCCCGCCCGGTATCGTTGGCCGCCATGAGGCTGGTCGAGGGCACGCGCGCGGCGCTGGAGTGGTGCGAGGGCAGGCTGCGGGGCCGGTGGGGCGCGGCGAGCCGCGGCGCCGTGGCCGCGGCGGTGGCGGACGTCTTGGAGCGCGTGCGCGCGGGCGGCGAGGCGGCGGTGCTCGAGCTCACGGAGCGGTTCGACGGCGTGGCCCGCGAGAGGGTCCTGGTGGACGCCGCCGAGCTCGAGGCCGGCGCCGCGCGCGTGCCGGCCGGGCTGAGGCGGGCGATCGACGAGGCGATGGCCAGGGTCGAGGCGTACTACCGCGCCCAGCCGACGGGCGGGTTCGAGGTCGTCGACGGCGACTCGCGCCTCGGCGCCCTGACGGTCCCGCTCGACGCGGTGGGCTGCTACGTGCCGGGCGGCACGGCGCCCCTGTTCTCGAGCCTCTACATGACCGCCGTGCCCGCCAGGGTCGCCGGCGTGAGGACGCTGGTGGCGGCCACGCCGCCGCGCCCCGACGGGTCGGTCCCCGACGAGGTCGCCTACGTGGCGCTGGCGCTGGGGATGACGGCGGTGGCCGCCGTCGGCGGCGCGCAGGCCGTGGCCGCGCTGTCGTTCGGGGCCGGTGTGCCGCGCGTGGACAAGGTCGTGGGGCCGGGCAACGCCTACGTGACCGAGGCGAAGCGCCAGCTCTTCGGGTTCGTCGGCGTCGAGTCGCTGGCGGGCCCCACGGAGACGCTGGTGCTGGCCGACGGGAGCGCCGACCCCCGGCACGCGGCCGCGGACCTCGTGGCCCAGGCCGAGCACGCCGGCGCCGAACCGGTGCTGGTGACGACGAGCGAGCGCCTGTGGCGCGAGGCGCCGCGGCTGGCCGAGGAGCTGGCGGCCGCGCTGCCGACGGCGCCCGCGGCCCTCGAGTCGCTGCGCGAGCGGGGCGTGAGCGTGCTCGTCGAGGACCTCGCGGGCGGGGTCGCGGTGCTGAACGCCTTCGCGCCCGAGCACGCCTGCCTGCTGCTCGACGACCCCTGGCCCGTCGCCAGGGAGGTGAGGCACGCCGGAGGGCTCTTCGTCGGCCACCGCAGCATGGAGGCGCTCGGCGACTACCTCGCGGGCCCCAGCCACGTGATGCCCACCGGCGCGACGGCGCGGTTCCTCAGCTTCGTGTCTGTGCGCGACTTCCAGCGGGTCCTGCCGTACGTGCAGGCCGGCCCCGAGCTGCTGGCGCGCGTGGGCCGTCACGCCGCGTCGCTGGCGCGCGCCGAGGGGCTCGAGGGCCACGCGCGCGCCGTCGAGAGCCGCCTCGAGGAGGAGTAGGTCAGCGCCGCCAGCGGGGCCTGAGCAGGGCGGCGACGATGTCGCCGTACATGCGCGCCCGCGAGCCGAGGCCCTTGAGCAGGCCGCGCTTCTCCTCCTTCATGACCTGCGAGACCCCGGGCAGCGGCACGTCGACGAAGCGCCAGCCGCAGCGGATCGCGTGCCTGGTGATCGCGACCTCGACGCCGTAGCGGCTGTCGCCCAGGCCGGGCACCGCGAGCAGCGCCTCGCGCCGCAGCGCCCGCTGGCCCGAGAGCTGCGGGGTGACGCGCTGGGCGAGGCTGGTCCTGAAGCGCCCGCCCGTGAAGATGCCGCGCGTCATGTCGACCTCGCCGGAGAGCACCGGAGCGGCCAGCGCGCGCACGTGCTCGGCGCGCAGGCCCACGAGGTCGGCGTCCAGGAGCACCAGCACCTCCTCGCGGACGGCCATCGCTCCGGCCTGCAGGGCACCGCCCTTGCCGCGGTTATGGCCGAGGCGCACGACGTCGGCCCCGGCGGCCATAGCGGCCTCGGCGGTGCCGTCGACGGAGCCGTCGTCGACGACGACGACCGCACCCACGCCGGCGGACAGCGCCGTGCGCGCGACGCGGCCCACGGTGGCGGCCTCGTTGTAGGCGGGGACCACCACGCACGCCGCGGCCATGGCGGCCGCGGGCACCGCGGCCTCAGCCGGCGAGGAGCGCCCCGATCTCACGGAAGGTGATCAGCACGATCAGCGCCAGGACGGCCATGACGCCGATGAAGTGGATCGCCTCCTCCTGGCCGGGGCGGAACGGGCGTCCGCGCGCCGCGACCACGGTGGCGAGGAGCATCCGCCCGCCGTCGAGGCCGGGTATCGGCAGGAGGTTGAAGACGGCGAGGGAGAAGTTGATGACCGCGGCCAGGAGCACGACGGGGGCGAGGCCCACCTTCGTGGCCTGGTTCACCATGCCGACCATGCCCACGGGTCCGGCGACGTCGGAGTTCTCCGCGCCGGTCAGGGCCGCCGCGAAGCCGCTCAGGAAGCCGCCGACCATGCGCGGGATCACGCGCACGCCGAACGCCAGCGTCTGCGGCAGCGCGTCGAGGAACGCCACAGGCTCGACGAGCGCGGTGATCTGGATGCCGAGTAGGGGCGGCTCGCCGGCGCCCTCCACGGGCCAGGGCGTCGCGAGCTCGAGGGTCTCATCGCCGCGGCGCACGGTGAGCCTCAGCTCGTCGGCGGTCCGCACCTGCTCGACGACCACGTCGGGCCCCGGCCCCTCGACGCCGTTGAGGGCCACGATCGTGTCCCCGCGCCGCAGGCCGAGGGACTCGGCCGGCGAGCCCTCCGTCACCGCCTCGATCACCGAGCCGTGCGCCGCCACTGGCGCGCCCGTGACGACCTCGCGGTAGGTGGGCTCGAGGCCGATGGCCCACGCCAGCAGCACGGCGCCCAGCAGGTAGTTCGCGATCACGCCGCCCACCAGGACCCACAGCTTGGCGCCGAGGCCCTTCGCGGCCATGCCCTCGTCGGGGTGCTCGAGCCGACCGTCCTCCGCGACCTTGGGCGCCATGCCCGGCAGGTCGACGTAGCCGCCCAGGGGCAGCAGCGACAGGCGCCACTCGGTGCCGCGCCAGCGGCGCCTGAGCAGCACGGGACCCACGCCGACGCTGAACGCCCTGACCGGCACGCCCACGGAGCGCGCGTTCAGGTAGTGGGCCAGCTCGTGGACGACCACGGCGCTGGTGAGGATCAGTGCGAAGGTGACCGCTGTGAGCATGAGTCCTCTCGGGGCGTCATGAGGCCCCGCGCCAGTATGGCAGACGCTCCGCGCGGGGCCCGTCAGCCGCGCCGCAGGGCGGCGATCACGTCGGTCTTGCCGACGATGCCCACGAGCCTCCCCGTCGGGTCCACGACGCACAGGCGGCCGAGCTCGCTGCTCGCCAGCGCCGCCAGGACCTCCACGGCGGAGAGGCCCGGCCTCACGACGTCGGCGGGGCGCATCACGTCCTCGACCGTGGCGCCCTGACCCTCCTCACCGTCCTCCAGCGCGGCGATCGCCTCGGACAGGAAGGCGTAGCCGAGGAGCCTGCCGCCCGCGTCCACGACGGGGTAGCCGGCGTGGCGGCCGAAGTGGCGCAGGCGCACGAACTGGCCCAGCGCCATGTCGGGGTCGACGGCCTGGGGGCGAGGGGTCATGAGGTCCTCGGCGGTGAGGCCGGCCAGCGCGTGCTCCAGGTAGGCTGCCTGCGCCTCCGAGCGCCCGGCCTCGTAGACGAAGAACGCCAGCAGCACGAGGAAGAGCTGGCCGCTGACCACGCCGTAGAAGCCCATGAGGGCGGCCAGCGCGGCGCTTATCGCGACCGCGACGTTGGTCGCGCGCAGCCTCGGCATCGCCAGCGCCAGGAGGCTGCGGAGCACGCGCCCGCCGTCGAGGGGTATCGCCGGGAGGAGGTTGAAGAGGGCGAGCCCGACGTTCGTGATGCCCAGGTAGGCGACGACCGTGGTGGCCGTCGAGCCCAGCGGGACGGAGGGGAGGGCCAGCCACAGCAGCGCGCCGAGGGCCAGGCTCGTCGCCGGTCCGGCCAGCGCGACGATCGCCTCGGCGCCGCGGCGGCGCGGCAGGTCCTTGAACTGGGCCACGCCGCCGAGGAACCACAGGCGTATCTCGAGCGTCCGCACGCCGTAGAGGCGCGCGACCACGGCGTGTCCGAGCTCGTGCACGAGGACGCTGGCGAACAGGCCGAGGGCGGCGACGAGGCCCACCAGCCAGGCGACCGACTCGGACTGTCCCGGCACGAGGCGACGCGCCAGGTCGGGGTCGCGGAGCAGCGCGACCTGCCTGAGCTGGGCCGTGAACTCGGGGAGCTGGGAACCGATCACGTAGGCGAACAGCGGCAGTGCCAGCAGGAACGTGACGTCGAGGCGCACCGGCACGCCGAGGAGCCGGAACGGCAGCAGGATCCCGCCGCGCCGCGTCTGGCGGGGTCCGGGCTCGGCGTCCACGCTCACGCCCTCCCGGCGGGCGCGCCGGTCAGGCGGGCGACGAGCCCCGACGCCACCTCCCTGGCGTGGGCGTCGGCCTGCGGCAGGGCGTCCCAGGAGAGCCGGTCCTCCGGCGCGGCGGCGAGGGTACCGGCGATCACCTCGGGCACGCCCGTGAACGGCAGGCGTCCCGCCAGGAAGGCGTCGACCGCGACCTCGTCGGCGGCGCTCAGGTAGGCGGGCGCCAGGCCGCCGCGGCGCCCCGCCTCGTAGGCCAGCCGCAGGCAGGGGAAGCGCCGCTCGTCTGGCGGCTCGAAGCGCCAGGTGCCGACGAGGCGGAGGGGCTCGAGCAGCGACGGCGGACGCTCGGGGGCGAGGGCGTACATGATCGGCAGGCGCATGTCGTGCGGGCCGACCTGGGCCTTGAGGCTGCCGTCCCTGAACCTGACCAGGCCGTGGACGAGGGACTCGGGGTGCACGACGACCTCGATCGCGCCGAGCGGCACGTCGAACAGGAAGTGGGCCTCCAGCACCTCGAGGCCCTTGTTGAGGAGGGTGGCGGAGTCGACGGTCACCTTCGGGCCCATCGACCAGTTCGGGTGGCTCAGCGCCTGCTGCGGCGTGACCGTGGAGAGGTCGGCCGGGCCCGTCCGGAACGGCCCCCCGGAGGCCGTGAGCACGAGGCCGGCGACGGCGTCGCGGGGCTCGCCGACGAGGCACTGGAACAGCGCCGAGTGCTCGGAGTCGACCGGGGTGATCCGCCCGCCGTGAGCGCCCGCCAGCTCCCGCATCAGCGGTCCGGCGACGACCATCGCCTCCTTGTTCGCCAGGGCGACGTGGCGCCCCGCCGCGAGGGCCGCGGCCGTCGGCCGCAGGCCGGCCATGCCGGTGATCGCGGCGACGACCGTGTCCACCTCGAGGGCGGCGACCTCCTCGGCGCCCTCCACGCCCGCGGCCAGGCGCGTGCCCGGCGGCAGGTGGGGGCGCACGAGGTCGGCGACCTCGGGGGCGCAGCTCACGAGCTCGGGCCTCAGCTCGGAGGCCTGGGCCAGGAGCCCGTCGACGTCGCGCCAGGCCGCCAGGCCGCGCACGCGCAGGCCGAGGTGGCGCGCGACGTCGAGGGTCTGCGTGCCGATCGAGCCCGTCGAGCCCAGGACGGCGATCGTGCCCATCGCTGGAATCATGGCACGGGCCGCCGTGGGAAGGACGCCGGTCCCGGGAGGCCCGTCGCGCCGGTGGTAGCATCGGGCCACGATCAGGAGGGGAAGATGCTCGTAAGCGAGTGGATGACGCCTGACCCCAGGACCGTCTCGCCCGACACGCCCGTCATGGAGGCCATGCAGTACCTCCGCGAGGGCGGCTACCGCAGGCTGCCCGTCACGCGCGACGGCGTGCTCGTGGGCATCGTCACGGACCGCGACCTCAAGGAGGCGACCCCCTCGCGCGCCACGACGCTCTCCATCTACGAGCTGAACTACCTGCTCTCGAAGCTCAAGGTCAAGGACGTGATGCGCACGCCCGTGATCACGGTGCGCAGCTCGGACACGATCGAGCAGGCCGCCCTCCTCATGGAGGAGCACAGGGTGTCTGGCCTGCCGGTGCTCGACGGGGGCGACCTCGTGGGCATCCTCACGATCACCGACCTGATGCGCGCCCTCGTGACCTTCCTGGCCCTGCGCGAGGGCGGCCGCCGCGTCACCGTCGACCTGCCAGACGAGCCGGGCGTCCTGGCGCGCGTCGCCCAGGCCGGCCCGCCGTCGAACATCGTGGCGGCCGTCACGACCGGCATCCAGCCCGGCCACCGGCGCCGGCTCGTGCTCCGCGCCACGGGCGAGGGCGCCGACGGCTTCGCGGAGCGCCTGCGGTCCGCGGGCGTCGACGTCGTCGACGAGCGCTGAGCCATGACACCCGCGGGCGCCGAGCGCGTGGTGAGCGCCGTCGTGCCCTCGCTGCGCGTCGACGTGCTCGGCGCCAGGGCGTTCAAGGTCTCCCGCTCCTACTTCGCCCGGGGCGTGGCCGCCGGCAACGTGCTCGTCGGCGGCGAGCCGGCGGGGAAGTCCGCCAGCGTCGAGCCCGGCCAGGAGGTCGAGGCCATAGGCCTCGGCAGCTTCGTGCTCGTGACCGTCGACGGCGCGACGCGCAGCGACAACCTCAAGGTCACCTTGGCGGTGCGTCCGGGCGGACGCTAGGTCCTCGCTGGTCTCGCCTGGCGCGCTCCCGCCGCCGTTCGGCTGGCGGTCCGGGGCGCTTCGGGTCGGTCGCTAGGTCCTGACCCGCTTGCCGCCGCCGCTCCGCTCCTTGAACACGAGGCGGAACGGCACCTCGGCGAACCCGAGGTCCTCGCGGACCCTGTTGCGCAGGTACTGCTCGTAGGGCCGCGTCAGGAACTCCTCGTGGTTGATCGAGAACACGAACGTGGGCGGGGCGACGTCGACCTGCGCGGCGTAGAGGAGCTTCAGCGGCCGGCCCTTGAAGTTCGGCGGGGCCTGCCTGAGCGTCCACGCCTCGAGCCAGGCGTTCAGCTCGCCCGTGGGGACCCGCCTGTGCGAGGTGTCGTAGAGGCGTATGGCCGTGGCCAGCAGCTCGTGGAGGCCGAAGTCGGTGACCGCCGAGGTGTAGACGCGCGGCGCGAACGCGATGGGGGCCAGCTTCTCGTCGAGCATCCGCGTGAACGGCTCCAGCTGCTCGTCCGTGACGAGGTCCCACTTGTTCACGGCCACGACGACCGGCTTGCCCCAGTCGAGGGCGAGGTTCGCGAGCCGCAGCTCGTGGTCGCCGACCTCGAAGGGGTCGACGACGAGCACCCCCACGTCGGAGCGACGCAGCGCGGCCTCCGAGCGTATGCGCGCGTAGTACTCGAGGTCGCTCGCGTCCTTGCGCCGCATCCCGGCGGTGTCGACGAGCACGAACGGACGCCCCGCGAACGCGAAGCTCACGTCGACGGCGTCGCGCGTCGTGCCCGGCTCGTCGGCCACGATCACGCGCTCGTCGCCCACCAGCGCGTTGACCAGGCTCGACTTGCCCACGTTCGGGCGGCCGATCACGGCCACGCGCACCGGCTGCTCCTCGGGCTCGTCCTCCGCGGCGGGCAGGAGCTCCTCGATGCGGTCCACGAGCTCGTGGGTGCCGCGGGCGTGCTCGGCGGCGGTGGGGAAGGGGTCGCCGAAGCCGAGGGAGTATAGCTCGAAGAACTCGGCGCGCTCCTCGTGGCGCGGGTCGTCGAGCTTCGTCGCGACGAGCAGCACGGGCTTCCCGAGCTGCCTGAGCCACCGCGCGACCTGTTGGTCGCCGGCGGTCACGCCCTCGCGTCCGTCGACGGCGAAGAGGATCAGGTCGGCGCCCTCCACGGCGGACGCGACGCGCTGCTGGATGGGCCGCTCCCACCTGTCGCCCGACCAGAGGCCGCCCGTGTCGAGCACCGTGAAGGTGCGCCCCGAGTCGGTGGCGACGACGCCCTCCTTGACGTCGCGTGTCACGCCGGGCTGGTCGGCGACGATCGCGTCCTTGGAACCGACGAGCCTGTTGAACAGCGCCGACTTGCCCACGTTGGGGCGCCCGACGATCGCGACCCTAGCCAAGGCGCGCGCCCTCCCCGACGCCGCGCCCGTGCGCCCAGTCGCGCGCGCCCATCTCGCGTCCGCCGGCCGGCTTCACGCGCGTCAGCCGCACGGCGCCCTCGCCGGCGCGCACGACGAGGCCCTCGGCGCCCGCCGCGAGCACGGTGCCCGGGGCGGCCGCCCGCCAGACCCCGCGCGCGCCGCCCGCGAGGCGGTCCAGCTCGTCGTCGGTGGTGGCGGCGACGCCCAGTCCGGTCACCTTCACGCGCTCGCCGGCGTGCTCGAACGACGTGCCCGGCCAGACGCTCACGCCCCGGAAGCGGTCGCGCACCGCGCGCGCCGGGTCGCCCCAGCGCACGTGGCCGTCCTCCGGCTTCAAGAGCGGCGCGTAGGTGGCCTGCGCGTCGTCCTGGGGGGTGCTGGGCAGCGTCCCCTCGGCCAGGAGGTCGAGGGCCTCCGTCAGCGCCTCGGCGCCCAGGCGCGCCAGCCTGTCGGTGAGCTCGGCGGCGTCCTCGTCCGGCCCCACGGGCGTGCGGCGCTGCAGCCTCACGGGCCCCGTGTCGAGGCCCTCCTCCGTCTGCATGATCGTGACGCCCGTCTCCGCGTCGCCGGCGATGAGGGCCCACTGCACCGGGGCGGCGCCCCTGTGCCTGGGCAGGAGGCTGGCGTGGACGTTGAGGACGCCGTGGCGCGGCGCCTCGAGGACGGCCGGCGGGAGGATGCGCCCGTAGGCGGCCGTGACGCCGACGTCGAGGTCGAGCTCGCGCAGGCGCGAGAGGAACGCCTCGTCGCGGCGCAGCCTCGTGGGCTGCCACAGCTCGAGGCCCAGCTCGCGGGCCAGCGCGGCGACGGGCGGCGCCCTCAGGCGCAGGCCGCGGCCCGAGGGCCTGTCGGGCTGGGAGACCACGATGACGACGTCGTGGCGCCGCAGCAGCGCCTCCAGGCTGGGCAGCGCGAACGCGGGCGAACCGAAGAACGCGACGCGGAGGGGCCGCACGCCTACGTCCGCGACGCGGAAGGGCGTCCCCGCTCCGCGCGCTCGCGCTCCTTGGCGCGGGCGCGGGCCTCGCGCTGCCACTCGGCCAGCAGCTGGCGGTTCTCCTCGAGGAAGCGCTCGCGCCTGTCGGCGGGCAGGTGGTCGAAGAAGAGGACGCCCTCGAGGTGGTCGTACTCGTGCTGCAGCACGTGGGCGAAGTAGCCCTCGGCCTCGAGCCGGTGCCGCTCGCCCCGCAGGTCCTGGTAGTCGATGACGACGCGCTGGGCGCGGGGGACGTCCTCGACGGAGAGGCCGGGCAGCGACAGGCAGCCGTCGCGCCCGAACTGCCTGCCCTCCAGCGCCACGACCTCGGGGTTCACCAGCACGTGCTCGCGCACCACGCCCCAGGCGCGGCGCTTCTGCTCCGGCGTGAGCTCCTCGCCCTCGTCGTCCGCGACCTCGGCGCCCGCGGTCGACCCGCCCGCGTCGACCGCGGGCGCGCCGCCGACATCGGCGCCGGCGGGCGCCTCGCCCATCACCTGTCCCTCGCGCGCCTCGTCGCCGTCCTCGGCCTCGCCGACCTCGAGCGCGACGAACAGGCGCAGCGGGCGGCCGATCTGCGGCGCCGCCAGGCCGACGCCGTCGGCCGCGTACATGGTCTCGACCATGTCGGCGGCGAGGCGGGAGAGCTCCTCGTCGAAGCGCGTGACGGGCCCGGCGCGGCGCCTCAGGATGGGGTCGCCGTAGAGCACGATGGGGTGGATCAAGGCTCCTCCGTACGGACGCCTATGGCGCTAGCGGCTGTCTCACGTACTGCAGTGTGGCGGTCGGGGTCTGCATGGCGACCACGCCTTCCGGGAGCGCCAGGCGAACGGGCAGAGTATACCGGCCGGGGTCGACGGGGCCGGTAGGGGCGTCTACCGTGCCGGCCACGCTGGTCAGCTCCGCGAGGGCCGCCGGCGGTCCGGCGACGGTGACCGTGGGGTCGTTCAGGGTGACGGCGCCGATCTGGGGGTCGCTCGGCGCACGCAGGTCGACCTCGACCTCGCGGGTGACGAGGGCCGGGCGCGTGCCCACGCTGACGGTCACGGTCGGGGGCGAGAACTCCACGTCGGGCACCGGCTCGCCGGCGGCGTCCACGGCGACGAGCCTGGCGACGCCGCCGCCCACCGCCGGCGCGAGGGCCAGGACGCGGGCGACGCGGTCGAGCACCTGGCTGCGGCCCGTGAGCGTGACGGCGGCCGGCTCGGCCTCGGCCTCCACCAGCATCCCGGCGGGCGGGTCGCCCGTCAGCGCCACGGTGACGGCCACGGTCGACGAAGTGATCGTCTCGAGGAACCCGATGACCTCGGCCGGCTCGACCCGCAGCACCCTGATGTCCTGCGGCGCCTGCACCGTGACCTCCTGCGTGAACTCGCCGCTGACGGCGGTGAGGTCGAGCGAGGCCCTGAGCATCTCGGGCGTCAGCCGGTCGACGCGCAGGCTGGGCCCGCTCACGGACACGGCCACGGTCTGCGGCAGCCCCACGGGCACGAAGCCCTCCGCGACGCCGTCGACCTGCAGGGGCAGGAAGAGGCTGCGCTCGGTGAGGGACGCGCTCGAGCTGGTCACGAACAGCCAGATCAGGAAGGCGATGACGACGGAGGCCAGCTTCGGCGGCCAGTTGCGGGCGAGCCGCTGGAGCAGCGCGCGCACGGTGGCCGCGAAGCCCGTCAAGGCCGCCACCCGCCCGCGCGGGCGGACGCGGGACCGGCCGTGCGCGCTCCTGCGTCGGCGCCCGTCCGCCCGCTCACGTGTACGCCTCCTGGAGCGTCGTCAGGACCTCGGCCGGGGCGATGTCGGAGCGCAGCTCGCCGCCGCGGGCGACGGAGACGGTGCCGCGCTCCTCGCTGACGACGATCACGATCGCGTCGGTGAGCTCGGAGAGGCCGAGCGCGGCCCTGTGCCTGGTGCCGTGCTTCACCGACCAGCCCTCGTGCTTGTCGGAGAGGGGGAAGATCGCCCCGGCGTGCGTGACGAGGTCCTCCTTGATGACGACGCCGCCGTCGTGGAGGGGGCCCGTCGACGCGAACAGCGTCTGCAGCAGCGCGGCCGTCACCGGCGCGCCGATGGGCGTGCCCGTCTCGCTGTACTCCTTCAGGGGCGTGCGCTGCTCGATCGCGATCAGCGCCCCCTTGCGCTGCGTGGCCAGCTCCCTCACCGCCGACATGATCTCCTGGACGGGGTCGCCCTTCGCCGCGGTGCGGAAGCGTCCCCTGCCGAAGCGCTCGAGGACGGCGCGCAGCTCGGGCTGGAAGACGACGACGAGCGCGATGAAGCCCACGGGCGCCACGGCGTCGAAGAGCCACTCGGTGGCCTCCATGTTCAGCTGCTCGGCCACCACCCACAGCACGGCCAGGCCGGCGAAGCCCCTCACGACGTTCCACGCGCGCGAGCCCACCAGGAGCGCGTACGCCTGGTAGAGGATCACCGAGATGATGAGGATGTCCAGCGCGTCCTGCAGCCGGAACCCTTGGAACACAGACAACTCGAGCGCCTCCGGCGGTGGTTACCCGGGAGCGGTAGCGGTGCTCAGGCCGAGCCCGGGGGCCGCCGCCGACGGCCGGCCCCGTGGCGCACGCGCACCATCGTGGGGTGGACCACGTCCGCCAAGAGGATAACATCGGCCCCGCCGCAGCCACGCGGCCGTGACGGCCCTCCGGCGCGGGCCCCCGCACCGCGCGCGGGCTGGCCGGACGGCCGTCCGTAACATGGTGGTCGCCCGGCACCACCCCGCGCCGCCCGCGGGCCCCCGCACCGCGCACCGGCGCGGCGAGTCCCCGGCCCAGCGACCGGGCCCCCGCGCCCGTGTGGCGCGGGCCGGGTCGGTGCGTGCGGACGCGATACACTCGCCGCAGAGAGGTGTGAGCATGGTCTCCGACCTGAAGCAGAGGATCGACAGCCTACGGGGGTATCTTTGACCTGGCCGCCAAGCGCGCCAGGCTGCAGGAGCTCGAGCCGCAGCTGAGCGACCCGGGCCTGTGGAACGACCCTGACAGGGCCAAGCGGGTGACGCAGGAGGCCACGCGCCTCCGCCGCGTGATCCAGCAGTTCGACGCGATCGAGGACGACGTCACGGGCCTCGGCGAGCTCTACGAGCTGGCCTCCGACGACGACGTGGCCGAGCTCGAGCCCGAGCGGGAGCGCGTGGAGCGCGAGCTCGAGGGCCTGTTCCGCGAGACGCTGTTCAACGGGCCGCACGACGACCGCGCGGCGATCATCACGATCAAGCCCGGCGCCGGCGGCACGGAGTCGTCGGACTGGGCGGGCATGCTGCTGCGCATGTACCGGCGCTACGCCGAGCGCGAGGGCTACGACGTCGAGCTGCTCGACGTCGTGCCGAACAGCGAGGCGCCGCACGGCGTCGACTACGCGCAGATGATCGTGCGCGGCGACCGCGCCTTCGGCCGGCTCCGCGTCGAGGGGGGCGTGCACCGCCTCGTGCGCGTCAGCCCCTTCGACTCCCAGGGCCGCCGGCACACGTCGTTCGCCTCGGTCGAGGTCATGCCGGAGATCGACGACACCATCGCGATCGAGATCGACCCCAAGGACGTCCGCGTCGACGTCTACAGGTCGAGCGGCCCCGGCGGTCAGTCGGTGAACACGACGGACTCGGCCGTGCGCGTGACCTACAAGCCCGGCACGCCGGAGGAGATCGTCGTGACGTGCCAGGACGGCAAGTCGCAGATCAAGAACCGCGAGAAGGCGATGACCGTGCTGCGCTCCCGCCTCTACGAGCGCGAGGAGAGGAGGCGGCGCGAGGAGCAGATGAGGGCCCGCGGCCAGCAGAAGGCCATCGAGTGGGGGTCGCAGATCCGCAGCTACGTGCTCGACAAGCGCTACGTCAAGGACCACCGCACCGGCGCGATGCGCCACGACCCCGACGCCGTCCTCGACGGCGACATCGAGGACCTCATCTGGGCCGGCCTCGAGTGGTCCGCCAAGGAGGGAGCGGCGTAGCCGCCAAGGGCGTCAGGCTGCTGGCCGTCGCCGACGAGGTGTCGCCGGTGATCCACTCGCCCGGCTTCCCCGACAACCTCTCTCCCTTCGACCTCGTCCTCTCGGCCGGCGACATGCCCGGCGAGGTGCTCGAGTTCATCGCCACGAAGACGAGGGTCCCGCCCCTCTACGTCGTCGGCAACCACGGGGTGGAGCTGCTCCGCGAGAGGAGCGGCGCCGCCCCGCACCGACGCCCGGGCGGCTGCGTCGACGTCCACCTGAGGTACGTGGAGGTCGGCGGCGTGACCGTGCTCGGCTTCGAGGGCAGCGCCCGCTACCGCGACGGGCCGTTCCAGTACAGCGAGCGGGAGTTCGCCTGCATGGTCGCGCGCCTCACGCCGCGCCTGCTCTACGAGCGCCGGCGCAGGGGACGCGCCGTCGACGTGCTGCTCACCCACGCCCCGCCGGTGGGCCCGTCGGCGGGACCCGACCACGCCCACCGCGGCGTGCCGGCCTTCAACGCGTTCCACCGCCGCTGGCGTCCCCTCGTGCACGTGCACGGCCACCTGCACCTGGAGGGCGGCGGGCCGCGGGAGCACGTCACCGAGGACGGGGTGCGGGTCGTCAACGCCTTCGGCTACACGCTCATCGACCTGTGAGGGGGATGATCCTGGCGTGAGTGGGGCCGAGGGGAAGCCAGCGCGCGCCGCTCCCGAGCGGGGCGCGACCGACATCGCCGGGCAGGGGCGGGCCGGCGCGGCCCGGCCGCCGGCGGAGCAGGAGGCCATCGCCGCCTCGTCCGGCGGTCCGCCGTTCCTCGCCCGGCTGCGGGGCAGCGCGGCCCTGGAGGTGAGCGGACCCGACGCCGCCGCGTTCCTCCACGGCCAGCTCGCCAACGACGTCACCGGCCTGCGCCCGGGTGGCACGAACCGGTCGCTGCTGCTCAACCACAAGGGCCACGCCCTGGCCGAGGCGCAGGTGCTGCGCCTCGAGGAGCGGAGGCTGGTCCTGGTCGTCGACGACGATCGGGTCGAGCAGGTCGCCGAGAGCCTCGAGCGGCACGTGGTCTTCGACGAGGTGGAGCTGCGCCGCGTGCCGGCGGCCGCGGTGACCCTGCAGGGCAGCGCCGCCGCGGACATCCTGGCGGCGGCCGCCGGCGCGCGCGGCGCCGCGGGCGCGCCGGGCGAAGGCGCCTTCGCGTCTGTGAAGCTGGCCGGCGCCGCGGCTCTCGTCTACGCCGTGCGGCGCTCGTCGGCGGGCGGCTTCGACGCCCTCGCCCTGGGGCCGGGCGACGCGAGCGCGCTCGAGGCCGCCCTGGTGTCGGCCGGCGCCGTGCCGGTCGGTCCTGGGGGGCTGGACGCGGCGCGCGTGGCGGCGGGCGTCTCGTCCGCGGGCCGCGAGGGCGGCGAGGGCGTCCTGCCGCAGGAGGCGGGCCTCGAGCGCTTCGTCTCGTTCCGCAAGGGCTGCTACCTGGGCCAGGAGATCATGGCGCGCGTGGCGGCGCGGGGCGCGGTGCGGCGCGGCCTGGCCACCCTCGAGCTCGCCGGCGAGCCGGCGGGGCGCGACGTGGAGGCCGGCGGACGCGTCGTGGGCCGCCTCGGCACGGTCGCGCGCCTCCCCGACGGGAGCCTGCGCGCGCTGGCGGTGCTGCGCCACGACCTGACGGAGGGCACGGCCGTTTCCGCCGGCGGCGCCGGCGCGGTCGTCGTCGTCGGGCCGGTGCGTAGAATGCCGTCATGAAGCCCAAGGACAGGTGGCTGGCGGAGGAGTACGCCGAGGCGACGCGCTCGCTGCCCGAGCGCGACGTCCCGTTCGAGACGCTCTCCGGCATCCCCGTGGAGCCCCTGTACACGCCTGAGGACCTGGAGGGCTTCGACCCGGAGCGCGACCTCGGCTACCCCGGCACCTTCCCCTACACGCGCGGCGTGCGCGCCAGCATGTACCGCGGACGCCTGTGGACGATGCGCATGTTCGCGGGCTTCGGCACGGCCGAGCAGACGAACGAGCGCTTCAAGAAGCTGCTCGCCGCCGGACAGACGGGTCTGTCTACCGCCTTCGACCTGCCGACCCTCATGGGCTACGACAGCGACCACCCGATGGCCCTGGGCGAGGTCGGCAAGTGCGGGGTGGCGGTGTCGAGCCTGGCCGACATGGAGGTCCTCTTCGACGGGATCGACCCCGAGAGGGTCACGACCTCGATGACGATCAACAGCCCGGCGAACGCGATCTGGGCGATGTACCTGGCGATGGCCGAGAGGCGCGGCGCCGACCTGCGGAACGTGGGCGGCACGATCCAGAACGACATCCTCAAGGAGTTCATCGCCCAGAAGGAGTACATCTTCCCGCCGCGGCCGAGCGTGGACCTGGTCATCGACACGTTCGAGTGGGGCCCCAAGCACGCGCCCAGGTTCAACTTCATCTCGGTCTCCGGCTACCACATCCGCGAGGCCGGGTCGACGGCCGTGCAGGAGCTGGCGTTCACGCTGGCCGACGGCATGCACTACGTGCGCAAGGCGCTGGAGCGGGGCCTCGACATCGACGAGTTCGCGCCGCGCATCAGCTTCTTCTTCAACGTCCACAACGACTTCTTCGAGGAGATCGCGAAGCTCAGGGCGGCCCGGCGGATCTGGGCGCGCCAGATGCGCGACGTCTTCGGCGCCAAGGACCCGCGCTCGTGGATGCTGAGGACTCACGCGCAGACCGCCGGCGTCTCGCTGACGGCCCAGCAGCCGCTGGTGAACGTGGCCCGCGTCGCGATCCAGGCGCTGGCCGGGGTCCTCGGCGGCACGAACAGCCTGCACACCGACTCCTTCGACGAGGCCCTGGCCCTGCCGACGGAGGAGGCCGCCACGCTGGCCCTGCGCACGCAGCAGGTGATCGCGCACGAGACCGGCGTCACGAACACCGTCGACCCGCTGGCCGGCTCCTACTACGTCGAGAGCCTCACGAACGAGATGGAGCGCCGGGCCCTCGAGTACTTCCGGCGCATCGACGAGCTGGGCGGCGTCGAGGCGGCCATCGAGGAGGGCTTCTTCGCCCGCGAGATCGGCGACGCGAGCTGGCACTACCAGCGCGAGGTCGACGACAAGCGGCGCATCGTCGTGGGCGTGAACGAGTACGTGCAGGACCACCCCGAGGTGCCGATCCAGCTCGTCGACCCGTCCGTGGCCGAGGTGCAGAAGGAGCGCCTGGCGCGCGTCAGGCGCGAGCGCGACCAGGCCGAGGCGCGGGCCGCGCTCGCCGAGCTGGAGGCGGCGGCCAAGGAGGGCCGGAACACGATGCCCGCGTTCATGGCCTGCGCCCACGCCTACTGCACGCTGGGCGAGCAGATGGACGTGCTGCGCAAGGTGTTCGGCGTCTACCAGGAGCCGGTGCTGATCTGACGGCCTGGCGCGCCGGCCCGCCGCCGGCGCGCCGATCCGGGAGGGCGAGTGGACCGCAGGATACGTGTGCTCATCGCGAAGCCTGGCCTGGACGGCCACGACCGCGGGGCGAAGGTGATCGCGCGGGCGTTGCGCGACGCCGGCATGGAGGTCGTGTACACGGGGCTCCGGCAGACGGCGGAGATGATCGTCTCGGCCGCGGTGCAGGAGGACGTCGACGCCGTGGGGCTGTCCGTGCTCTCCGGCGCCCACATGCACTACTTCAGGCAGGTCGTGGAGGGCCTGAAGGAGAGGGGCGCCGGGGACGTGCTCGTCTTCGGGGGCGGCATCGTCCCCGACCAGGACCTGCCCGAGCTCGAGCGCCTCGGCGTCGGCCGCGTGTTCGGCCCGGGCGCCAGCACCGACGAGGTCGTCGCCTACCTGCGCGAGGCCGTGGCCGACAAGGTCGCCCGCGGACCGTGAGAGCGCGGCGGCTCGGGGACGCCGAGCCGTTCTCTGGCGAAGGTGAGGAACCTCATGACGCGCTCATCCGGGGCGCGTTAGGGTTGCTCGTCGCACCCTGCGGCCTACGGAGCACAGCGCCTTGAACCTGAAGCGTATCGTCGTCCTGTTCGTCTTGTGTGCCGTGGGACCCTACGCCGCCGCCGAGGCCTACGCCCTGCGCACGGTCGCGCCGGGCGAGTCTCTCGGCCTGATCGCCGACCGCTACGGGCTCTCCGTCGACGACCTCATGGTCTTCAACGGCCTGTCCAGCGTCACGATCCACCCCGGCCAGGTGCTGAAGGTCCCCTACGTCGACGCCGTCGGCGGACCAGCCGAGGCCACCGCGTCCCCGCCACCAGGCTTCCGCTGGCACGTGCTGGGAGAGGGCGAGACGCTGAGCACCGTAGCCAGCGCGTACGGGGTCAGCCTCGAGGCGATGGTGGGGGCGAACCCGGACATCTCCTCGCTCGACAGGCTGCCGGCCGGCATCGAGCTGCTCGTGCCGCCCGCGCTCGGCCTCGTCGTCACGCTCCGTCCCGGCGAGACGCTGCTCGACGTCGTCCACCGCCACGGCGTGGCCCCGGAGGACCTGGTGAGGGCGAACGAGCTGCGCTCCCCCTTCGACGTCGTGCCCGGCATGATGCTGTTCCTGCCCGACGTGCACCCCACGGAGGCGATGGCGCGCCTCGAGAAGGTGCGCGAGGAGGAGAACCGCTACGTGTGGCCTGTGCACGGGCGCCTCACCTCCTACTTCGGCCCGCGCAACCTCGGCATGGGCACCTCGAGCTTCCACCGCGGCATCGACGTCGCGGCGCCGTGGGGCACGCCCGTCGTCGCCGCCCGCTCCGGCACCGTCACGTTCGCGGGCTGGTCGAACCAGGGCTACGGCAACCTCATCAAGCTCAGGCACGCCGGCCACGACGAGACGTGGTACGGGCACTTCAGCTCGCTCGCGGTGTCGGTGGGCCAGTACGTGAAGCAGGGCCAGGTGATCGGCTACGTCGGCTCGACCGGCATCTCCACCGGCCCGCACGTGCACTTCGAGCTCTACGAGGCCGGGCGCGCGGTGGACCCGCTGTCGATGCTGCGCTGAGGGAAGCCGCGCCCGGGGGCGCTCAGCGTTCGCCGCTCCAGAGGATGCGCCCGCAGCTCGGGCAGCGCGTCACGCCCTCGCCCCGCCTGACCTTCTGGACGACGTGGATGGGCAGCCGCACGCTGCAGCCGCCGCAGCTCTGACCGTTGACGATCTCCACCAGCGCCAGTCCGCGGCGGGCCGCGCGCACCTGCTCGTACTGCCTCAGCAGCGGCCTGTCGACCCCGGCGGCCAGCTCGTCGCGCTGCGCCCTCGTCTCGGCGATGCGCGCGTCGACCTGCGCGACGCGCTCGTCCTCGCGGGCGCGCATCTCGGCCAGCGTGGGCTGCAGGCCGTCGAGCTCGGCCCTCAGCGCGTCGTGCTCGCCGGTGACGCGCTCGAGCTGCTCCAGGAGGGGCAGCGTGTCCTCCTCGAGCTCCTGCACGCGCGTGGCGAACTGCAGCTCCTGGTTCTGGAACTGGGCCGCCTCCTTGGCGCTGGCGGCCCGCATCGCCGAGTCGGCGGCGCCCTTGCGGCGCTCGGACAGCGTCTTGAGCTCCAGCTCGCTGGCGTTCACCCGCCGCCTCAGGTCGGCGACCTCCTGCGCCTTGCGCTCCAGCCGCGACTCCAGGTCGGCGACGCGAGCGACGAGGTCGGTGAGCTCCTGAGGCACCTGCCCGCGCTCGCCCTCCAGGGCGTCGATCTGCAGGTCCAGCGCCTGCACGTCGCTCAGTCTCTTCAGCATCAAGCCTCCATCGACGAGAAACCCCCGGCCGGCGCGGGGCGGGCGGGGGTCTCAGCGTCGCCTACGAGTGGCGGTCGAGTCACGAACGCAAGTCTAGCACGGGGTCCGTGACGCGGTAGACTCGCCCCGTGGCGTTCGAGCCGGCAGAGCTCCGGGAGTCGTCGGCGGAAGCCCCGCTCGACGAGGGGGTCGAGGAGTCGCCCGAGGCGTTCGTGGAGCGCTGGCGCGAGCACGCCGTCGACGCCGTGCTGTTCCCGCGTCCGGAGGGCGTGCCGCTCCTCGAGTGCGAGGTCGGGGGGACCGTGATACAGGTCTTCGAGCGCACCGGCCCCTACCTCTCGCGCCCGGGGCCGGCGAAGCTGATCGTGAACCCCACGACCGCCGCCCTCGTGCCCGCCGGCCCGGCCGAGCTCCCGCGGGTGGAGACCAGGGGCCTCAGCCGCCTCGCCGCCGTCGGCACCGCCGTGCGGCGGGAGGGCCGGGTCGTCGTCGTGGACGCCGGCGTCCCGCTCGTCGTGGCGGTGGAGGGTGCGCTGCCCGCGGGCGTGGGCCCCGGCTCCCTGGTCGCCTTCGAGTCCGAGGCGCCCGTGCACGGCTTCGTCGTGTCCGGCGCGCGCTACGCGGTGCACCGGCGCGAGGGGTCGGACGACGCCGCCTGGTGATGGATAGACCGTTCTATCCTTAGACCTGCGGGGACGGGGACGTCGGGCCGCGCCCTGCCGCCTGCCGCGCGCCCGACCCCGTCTGCTAGACTGGCCCGCTGTGCCGAAGGTCGTCCTCAGCCGCGCAGAGCCGCCGCCGCCCCGCGTCACGCCGGCGCGGGTCAGCGCCGTCGAGCCGGGCTCGCCCGCGGACGCGGCGGGCGTGAGGGCCGGCTGGGAGCTGCTGACCGTCAACGGCGAGCCCATACCCGACGTGCTCGCCTACCGGCGGGAGCTCGCGAAGGGCGTGGCCACCCTAGCGGTGCGCGACCCCGAGAGCGGCGCCGAGGTCAGCTTCGGCGTCGAGTGGGAGGAGCCCGGCCTCGAGTTCGACGAGGTGATCTTCGACGGCATCAGGCTGTGCGCCAACCACTGCGACTTCTGCTACGTCCACCAGATGCCCAAGGGCATGCGCAAGAGCCTCTACATCATGGACGACGACTTCAGGACGAGCTTCCTCTACGGTTCGTTCGTGACGCTCACGAACCTCACGGAGTCCGACGTCGAGCGCATCCTGGACGAGCGCCTCTCGCCCCTCTACGTCTCCGTCCACACCGCCGACGAGCGCAAGCGGGCCGAGCTGATGAAGTGGTGGCCCACGAAGACGCCGAACCCCGAGGCGACGAGCATCCGCGCGATGTTCGAGCGCCTGCGCGACATCGACCTCTACACGCAGCTCGTGCTCGTGCCCGGCCGCAACGACGGCGACGAGCTCGACGCCACCCTCGAGTACCTCGCCTCGCGGCCCAACGTCCTCTCCGTCGCGGCCGTGCCCGTGGGCCTCACCGCGCACCGCGGGCACCTCGCGAAGATCGAGCCGTACGACAGGGAGGGCGCCGCCGACGTGCTGCGCCGCGTCGAGCGCTGGCAGGGGCGCATGCTCGCCGAGCGCGGCACGCGCTTCGTCTTCGCCTCGGACGAGCTCTACCTCGTCGCCGGTCGCGAGCTGCCCGCCGCCGAGGAGTACGAGGGCTTCCCGATGCTCGAGAACGGCGTCGGCATGGTGAGGGACTTCCTCGGCGCGGAGACCCCGGCGCTGCCAGGCCGCCTGCCGTCGCCGCGCCGCGTGCTCCTGGCCACGGGCAGGCTGTTCGCGCCGGTGCTCGAGGAAGCCGTCGCGCCGCTCCGCGCCGTGGACGGGCTCGAGGTCGAGGTGCGGGCGCTGCGCAACCACACGTTCGGCGAGGTCACGACCGTAGCCGGGCTGCTCGCCGGACGCGACGTGCTCATGGGGGTCGAGCCGGGCGAGGCCGACCTGCTGCTGCTGTCGCCGAACATGCTCAAGTACGGCACGCAGACGATGCTCGACGACCGCACGCTCGCCGACCTCGAGCGCGAGCTGCGCATGCCCGTCGCGGTGGGCGGCACCGACCTGGGCGAGCTCTACGGCAGCGTGCTGCGGGGGCCCGCCGGCACCTACCTGCCGTCGTTCGGCTTCTCCACGCACGCGATCAAGGAGGCGGCGAAGCAGCACTGATGGAGGGCAGGCAGGCCGGAGCGGCAGCGCGCGCGGCGGCGAGCGGCCGGCCGCGGCGCGACCTGGCGACGTACCTCTCGCTCGTGAAGATCGAGCACTCGCTCTTCGCGCTGCCCTACGCCTACGTGGGCATGCTGCTCGCCGCCGACGGCTGGCCCGGCTGGCGGACCTTCCTGCTCGTCACGCTGGCGATGGTCGGCGCGCGCACGGCGGCGATGGCCGTGAACCGCGTCGTCGACGCTCGCCTCGACGCCCTGAACCCCCGCACCGCCGGGCGCGAGATACCCAGCGGGAGGCTCACGCGCTGGGACGGGGTCGCCGTGGCCGCGGCCGGGACCGCCGCGCTCGTCTACGCGGGCGCGTCGCTGAACCGCCTCACGCTCGCGCTCCTGCCCGTGGCCCTCGCCTTCCTCGTCGCCTACCCCTACACGAAGCGCTTCACCTGGGCCTGCCACCTCTGGCTCGGCGTCACGATCGGCGCCGCGGCGGCCGGCGGCCACGTCGCCGTCACGGGGTCGTTCTCGTGGGTCGCCGTGCTGCTGTGGCTGGCGGTGGCCGCCTGGGTGGCGGGCTTCGACGTCATCTACGCCCTGCTCGACGTGGCGTTCGACCGTGCCCACGGCGTGCACAGCGTCCCCGCCCGCTTCGGCGTGGACAGGGCGATCGGGTTCGTCGCCGCTCTCTACGCCGTGGCCTGGCTGTCGCTGCTCGGCGTCGGCCTCGCGACGACCGTCGACCCCGCCTGGCCGCACGCGCCGCTCGGCCCGGCCTTCACGGTCACCTCCGGCCTGGTCGGCGCCTACCTCGCCCAGCAGGTGAGGTCGCTGCTGCGCTACCGCGACGCCCGCGCGATCGACGCCTTCAACGTCAACCTCGCGCTCGGCCCGCTGGTGCTCCTCGGCACCGTCCTCGGCCTCGTCTGGCGCTGAGGTCGGCGCCGCGGGCGGCGGGTCGGGGGCGCCGGGCGCCGAGCCGCCCGGGGGACGTCCGCGGCGGCCGGGGAACGCGCCCCACGCGGCGCTCCCCGCGCTGGCCGCGACCCTGAAGCGACGCTGAAGGCCAGGGTGTTCGGGGCGCCCGCCGCCGCCACGCGTCCCTGGTACCGTGTGTGCATGGCGCCCCTCGACCAGAGCCACGAACGCGCCGGCGGGGAGGTCCTCCCGGTGCTCCCGCTCGACGTCGTCGTGTTCCCCGGCATGACCGTGCCGGTGACGGCCACGGAGGAGCGGTACAAGCGCCTGGTGCGTCTGGCGCTGGCCCAGGAGAGCGAGCCCAAGCGCGTCATCACGGTCCTGGCTCCGCCCTCGGCCCCCATACGCGACATGCCCGAGCACCTGGAGAGGTACGGGACGCTCGCCCACCTGCTCAGCGTGGAGGAGACCGACGAGGGCTACGACCTCGTGCTCCACGGGCAGGAGCGCTGCGAGGTGAAGGTCTCGCGCACCGAGGACGTGCCCGACGGCGCGGGGGAGACGAGGCCGCTGCACTTCGCCGAGTACCGCCCCGCCCCGGTCGTGCGCGGCGACCCGAACGCCGAGGCCGTGGCGGCCTGGGACGCGATCGACACGTTCAGGGCCTACGCCGGGGCGATGTACAAGGGCGACACCGACATCGACACCCACCTGCCGGAGGACCCGCTCTACCAGGCCTCGTTCGTGTGCGCCAACATCAGGGTCCCGGCGGTGAACAAGCAGCCCCTGCTCGACGCCCCCACGCTCACCGAGCGCTTCGACCTCGCCCGCCACCTCATGCTCGAGCGCCTGCGCAAGCGCGAGCAGCGAGGCCGTCGCCAGCGCGCTTGACCGCGGACGCGGGCAGCGCCGCCCGGCGCGAGCTCCTGACCTTCAGCTGGGAGCGGCTCCCCTTCGTCACCGCCGACGTGCCCGGCACCGGCGGCAGCATCAGGTCCGCGCCCGAGGACTTCGTGGTCGAGGAGCTGCCCCTCTACCTGCCGCAGGGAGACGGCTCACACCTCTACCTCAGGGTCGAGAAGCGCGGGCTCACGACGCGCGACCTCGTCATGGCCCTGGTCGGCGCCGGGGTCGACGAGGCGTCGGTGGGCGTGGCCGGCCTGAAGGACAAGCACGCGCTCACGACCCAGTGGCTGAGCCTGCCCAAGCGCCACGAGGGCGCCGTCGCGGCGCTCGAGGACCTGCCCGGCGTGCGCGTGCTCGAGCGCTCCTACCACCGCAACAAGCTGGGCCTGGGGCACCTGCGCGGCAACAGGTTCATCGTCACGGTCAGGGGCGTCGCGGACGGGGCGCGGGCGCGCGCCGAGGACGCCCTGGGGGCCCTCGCCAGGCGCGGCGCGCCCAACTGGTTCGGCCCGCAGCGCTTCGGCCGGTTCGGCACGAACGCCTACGACGGCTGGCGCGTGCTGCGCGGCGAGAACGTGCCGGGCGGGCACAGGCTGCGCCGCTTCTTCGTCTCCGCGCTGCAGTCGCTGCTGTTCAACGAGGTGCTCGCCGCTCGCATCGCTCTGGGGCTCTACGAGACGGTCGTCGCCGGCGACTGGGCCAGGAAGCACGACACCGGCGGCACGTTCCTGGTCGAGGACCCGGCCGCCGAGGCGCCGCGCGCGGCCGGGCTCGAGATCAGCGCCACGGTCCCGCTCTACGGGCGCAAGGTCAAGCCGTCTCCCGCCCGCGCGGGCGAGATCGAGGCCGCTGCGCTCTCGCGGCTCGGGCTCGCGTGGACCGACTTCACGTCGCGCCGCGGCGACAGGCGCCTGACGCGCATCCTGGTCGAGGACCCGTCCGTGAGCGCCGACGGCGACGCCGTCACGCTGCGGTTCACGCTGCCGAAGGGCTCCTACGCGACGTCGGTGCTGCGGGAGGTCATGAAGGTCGACGTCGACGAGCCGTCGACGCCAGCAGACCCAGAGGGCTCCTGAGGAGACCGCCGAACCCGCGCGCCGGGGCGCGGCCCGCCTCCCGCGCGGGCGAGAGACGCCGCCAGGCCAGCTCGACGAGGAACGCGGCCACGGCGGCCGCGAGCAGCGGCTGCCACAGCGAGCGGCCCGCTCCGCCCAGGTCGGGCGCGTAGTCGTCGCCCACGACCACGCTGCCGCCGGTGCGCCGCGCCACGGCGGCGAGCACCTCGGCGCCGTCGATCGGCGCGAACTCGGGGTCGGGCCCCGCCACCGGGGCGCGGGCGACCAGCTCGGAGCCGCGCGAGACGACCACGTCCTGGCCGCCGCCCGGCGTCCAGGGCAGCCGGCCCAGGTAGCGTCCGGGACCCACCTGCTCGAGGACGACCGAGCGACCGCCGTAGCGGGCCACGAGCCTCTCCCCGTTCACGTACTCGCCGCCGCGCACGGCGTCGACCACGACCTCGAGCTCGTTGCCGTCCCGCCGCGCCGTCGCGTCGTAGCCGGGCGGCACCGCCTGCAGCCAGCGGCCGAGCGTCCCCAGCGCGCCGGACAGGCCCGGCCAGTCGGCGAGCCCGCCGGCCCAGGCGTTGAGGTCCGTGGTCAGGGCGGCCGTGCGCCCCAGCCCGGCGCGTCGCACGGCGAGGATCGGCTCGCCCTCGCGTCCGCCCAGCAGCTCCTGCGCGTCCGACCGCAGGCTGGTGGCGACGTAGGCGTCGACGGGCGGCAGCGCCTCGGGGAAGTCGTAGAGCTGGTTCGGCCGGCCCCGCGGGACCGTCGGCTCGTCGACGAGCAGGGCCCGCGTGGCCGTGAGGGCCTCGTTGCTGAAGATCCGCGGCAGCGTGGCGACGTCGAGGGCGGCGTAGTACCGACCGCCCCCGGCCTCGGCGATGGCCTCGAGCCGCTCGAAGTCGGCCTCGGCGCCGATCGCGATCGCCGAGGTCGTGATGCCCTCCTCGAGCGCCGCCGCGGCGATGGCCGGGAAGTCAGGCGCCTCCTGCTGCGCCCCGAAGGGCCCGCTGCCGTCGTAGAGGCGTCCGTCGGACAGCACGATCACGTGCTTCACGGCCGCGTCCGTGTCGCGCAGGGCCTCTATGGCCATCTCGTACGCCGGGCCCAGGACCGTGCCGCCGCCAGTGCCCAGGCCCAGGATGCCCTGGAGCATCTCGCGCTTGCCGCGCTCCGTGGCGGGCCTCAGCTCGAACACCCAGCGCGTGCTGGCCTCGTCGGAGAAGGCGACGAGGCCCAGGAGGTCCTCCTGGTAGGCGAGCTCGACGACCTGGATCGCCCCCTCCTTGGCCAGGTCGATCTTCGAGGGGTTGCCCGTGGCCATCGACTGCGAGCGGTCGATCACCATGACCAGGGCGACCAGGGGCAGCGTCACCTCGGTGCGCAGGTCGGTGGTGACGGGCAGGACCTCCTCGACGGGCGTCCTGTACCAGCCGCCGAAGCCGAAGCTCTCGGGACCGCCCGTCATCAGCAGGCCGCCGCCGGTCTGCACGAAGCTGGCGAGGAGGTCGAGCTGCCCCGGCGTGAACTCGAGCGCGCCGCCGCGCAGCACCACGGCGCTGTAGGCCAGGGGGGAGGTGACGTCGGCGGGCGTGCCCTCGACGACCTCGAGCCCTTGCGCGCGCAGCACCTCGGCCATGGCCGGGTCGCCGACGACGAGCACGGGCGGCCTGGCGCGCACGGCCAGCTCGCGCGTCAGCGTCGTGGCGCCGGCCGGCTCGTCGGCCTCGAGGTAGACGGTGACCTCCATGGCCGACCCGTCGCCGGCCGTGAACGTGAACGGCACCGCCGTGTCGCCCGGCTCGACCGCGACCTCCCGCGCCGGCAGCGCCGTGCCGCCCGCCTCCGCCGAGAGGCGGACGGTCGTGGCGACGTCGGAGCGCACGACGGCGACGGCCTCGACTGCCTGGCCGGGCGCCGCCTGCGAGGGCAGGATCAGCTCGGCGAGACCGGTGCCGGGACGGCTGGGCACGTGGGCGACGTCGACGGGCACGGGCGGCAGCGACGTGAGCAGCGGGCCCTCCGGCGCCACGCCGTCGGAGACGAGCAGCACGCGGCCGGCCCCGCCGGCGGCGGCGACCTGCAGGGCGCGCGCCAGGTCGGTGCCGTCGGTCGTCACGAAGCCCGGCACCTCGCCCGGCAGGGTCGGCACGTGGACGGCGTCGGCGGCCGCCAGGACCACGGCGGCCGGCTCCGGCAGGCCGGCCACCAGCTCGGCCGCCCGCGCCAGCCCCGCGCCGCCCACGCTGTCGGAGACGTCGACGACCACGGCGAGGGACTCGCGGCCCCCCGGCACGACGGGACCGGCCAGGGCCAGCGCGGCCAGCGCGATGCCCAGCGCGCGCAGCCAGGAACCGGCGTCGCGCGGCCCCCGCGCCAGCGGCACGGCGCAGAGAGCGAGGGCCAGCAGCCACCAGGGCTGCGCGAGGGAGACGCCGAGGGCGGCGCTGACGGCTTCCGTCACGCTCGGATGCTAACAGCCGGCGGTTGGTACTATGCCCTCGGATGGCCGCCTCAGCCTCATTCGTGCTCATCGCCTCCGGGAGCCAGGAGCGGGGCCAGGCCCTGGGACGGGCTCTGGAGGGGCTGAGGGTCCAGGGGCAGGTCATCGACGACGTCGAGAGGCTCCTCTACGTCACCCGCGCCCCGGCGGCCCAGGCGGCCGACGGCGCGCCGGTCGGCGTCCCCGAGGCCGTCGTCCTCGAGCACTCGCTGGCCTCGCGGGTGCCCGAGGGCCTCGACATCGTCCACATCCTCCGCGGCCGCCAGCACCTCGCCCACGCGCCACTCGTCTACCTGGGCCCGCTCGACGCCGAGGTCGAGGCCAAGGTGATCGGCTCGGGGGCCGACGCCTACGTGACGCTCCCCACGCAGCCCGCCGTCGTCAGGGCGTACGTGGCGCAGCTCCTCACCCGCCGACGCGCCGAGCGCGACCTGCGCGAGGCCCTCGACCGCGCCCGGCGCTTCGAGCAGGCGCTCAAGGAGAGCGAGCGGATGAAGGACGACCTCATCCACATGCTCGTCCACGACCTGAAGAGCCCCATCTCGAGCGTGATGGGCCTGCTCGACCACAGCATCGAGATGATGCGCGGCGGCGACGAGAGCGGCGTTGCCGAGCTCCTCAGCCTGGCGCGCAGCGAGTCGCAGCACCTCCTGAACCTGGCGGCGAACATCCTCGACGTCAGGCGCATGAAGGAGGGGCAGATGCCGTACGCGCCGACGGTGATCCCCAGCCTCACCGACCTGGCCAAGGAGGCCCTGGGCGACGTCGTCGGCGGCCCGAAGGACCGCAACTTCGGCTTCCTCGTCCGCCCCGAGGCGGAGCGCATCTACGGCGACCCCAAGCTCCTGCGGCGCGTACTCGCCAACCTGATGGCGAACGCGATCAAGCACACCAGGCGCGGCGGCTACATCGACTTCAGGGCCTGGCGCCAGGACGACGGCTTCGTGCTCAGCGTCCGCGACGACGGCGAGGGCATCCCCGAGGCCGACCAGAAGCGCATCTTCAACGCCTTCGAGCAGTCGCGTCACACCGTGCACGACAGGTACGACTCCGGCATGGGCCTGACGTTCTGCAAGCTGGCCGTGGAGAAGCACGGCGGCAAGATCTGGGTCGAGTCGAAGGTCGGCCGCGGCAGCACGTTCTACTTCACGCTGCCCGACCTGGTGCCGGAGGACGCCGAGCCGGGCGAGGTGGTGGGGAACCCCTGAGCGCGGGCGTCATCGGCTGGGAGCTCGAGCGCAGGCTGTGGGCGCGCGGCGCCGTCGCCGTCGCCGGCGTCGACGAGGCGGGACGCGGGGCGCTGGCCGGTCCCGTGGCCGCCGCCGCCGTGCTGCTCCAGCCGGGGCGCGACTACCCCTACCGCGACTCGAAGACGCTGACGCGCGCCGAGCGCGCGCGGCTGGCGGCGCGGCTGCGCGGCGAGGCCGTGGCCTGCGCCGTCGCCTTCGCCTCGGCGGCCGAGGTCGACGCCCTCAACGTGCTCGGCGCCACCCGCCTGGCCGCGCGCCGGGCCGTGGCGCTGCTCGGCGAGCAGGTCGACGGCCTCGTCACCGACTACCTCGAGCTCGGCACCGGCCACCGCGAGGTCGCGGCCGCGCGCGCCGACGCGACCAGCTACCAGGTCGCCGCCGCCAGCGTGCTGGCCAAGCACGAGCGGGACCTGAGGCTCACGCGCCTCGACGACGAGTACCCCGGCTACGGTTTCGCGCGCCACGCCGGCTACGGCGTCCCCGAGCACCTCAGGGCGCTGCGCGCGCTGGGGCCCTGCCCGCACCACCGCCACAGCTTCGCGCCCGTGGCGGCCGTGTGCCTCTTCGGAGCCGCCGGCTGAGACGGCTCGGTTACCATCTCTCATGCCCGAGTGCATAGGCGTCCGTTTCGACAACGGGCCCAAGATCCACTACGTCGAAGCCCCGCCCACGCCGCCGGCTGTCGGCGCCACGTGCGTCGTCTCCACGCGTCGCGGGCTCGAGATCGGCACGGTGCGCACCGCGGTGCGCGAGGTAGAGCGCGCCTCCGGCCACTACGTGCGCGAGGCGCAGCCCGACGACGTCGAGCGCTACCGGGAGCTGCAGGCCAAGGCCGAGGACCTCAAGTGGCTCCTCAAGGCCCGCGCGCGGCAGGTCGACGCGAACATCAAGGTCGTCGCCCTCGAGTTCACGATCGACGAGAGCCTCCTCGTCGTCAGCTACTCGAGCGAGGGCCAGCCGCCCCTGCGCGTCCTCGCCCAGGAGCTCACCGCCCGCACGCCGGCCCGCGTCGAGTTCGTCAACGTCGGCCCGCGCGACCAGGCCCGCATGCTGGGGACGCTGGGCGTGTGCGGCGACGGCTCGTGCAGCTCGACCTGGCTGCAGAGCTTCAGCTCGGTGAGCATAAGGATGGCGCGGGACCAGCAGCTCCCGCTGAACCCCGAGAAGATCTCTGGCCCCTGCGGCCGGCTGATGTGCTGCCTGCAGTACGAGCACGAGATGTACCGCGAGCTCCTCAAGGGCATGCCGCGCAAGGGCAGCCGCGGCTGCCACGACGCCAGCGGCACCTGCGGGCGCATCGTGAAGCTGAACCCGCTCCAGGGCACGGTCGAGATCAAGACCGAGGAGGGCACCGTCCACGAGTACCCGGCGGCGGAGGTCTCCAGGCCGGGCTGAGGCGTCCCGCCTCGCCGTCACCCGGGCGCCGGCGCGCGGTGACCGGCCGGTCCGCCGTGGGCGTCCCCTCGCGTGCCGGACGCGCCTAGCCGGCCAGGCCGCGCACCGACGGTCCGTTCGACCTCTCCCGCAGCAGCTCCCGCAGGCGCAGCGCCAGGGACGCGCTCGCCAGCCCCGCGTTCGCGTAGGCCTCCAGCGCCGCCTCGTACTCGCCGACCAGGTCGAGGGCGGCGGCGTAGAGGCGGGGCGGCAGGTCCCTGAGCAGCTCCCGCAGCCAGCCGGTCGGGCCGGGCTCGGCGCCGGCCTCGTGCGCGGCGGCGACGGCCTTGGCGAGGTCCTCGGCGCCCTCGAGGGCGTGGAGCATGTCGCCCTCGACGCTGGCCAGGAACTCCGCCGCCGCCTCCCTCGCCTCCTCCGTGGCGGCGAGGCTCTCCCGCGCGCGCTCCACGAGGCCCGGCTGACCCAGCCGCACGCCGGGGTGGTCCGGCAGGTCGGGGGCCGAGGCCCTCACGGCGCCGAACCTGACGTTCAGCGCCCGCGACGCGACCGTGGGCAGCAGCGCCTCCGGCCCTGGCGCCACGAGCACGACGTAGGCGTGGCCGGGCGGCTCCTCCAGGGTCTTCAGGAAGGCGTTGGCGGCGTGGGCGTTCATCGCGTGTGCGCCGTCTATGACCCCGACCCTGAAGCGCCCGTGCGGCCGCGCGGCCAGCCACTCGCCCAGCGGCTCGGGGTCGGCGTTCGGCAGGTCCCTCCGCACGAGCTGGTCGATCGCGATCTCGGGCCGCAGCTTCGCCCGGCCCGACCGGGCCGTGGCCTTCGGCGACACCTCCTTGAGGTCGAGCGACCTGCCGGCGGCGACGGCGACGCACGAGGCGCACTCGCCGCAGGGACGCGAGCCCTCGGGCGCGAGGCAGTTCAGGTAGGCGCACAGCCACGCCGCGGCGCGTCGCCGACCGACGCCGTCGGGACCGGAGAACAGGAGCGTGCGCTGGGCTCCTCCCGGCGGCGCGCCCGCGAGGAGCCGGCGCAGCGACTCCTCCTGGCCCCAGGCGCCAAGGGACCCGGCCGCGCTCAACGGCCCACCGCCAGCCTGGCCGCCAGCACCTCGGGGTAGCCGGCGGCCCTGACCGCCGTCTGCACCGCCATCACGTCGAACTCCACGCGGTGGAAGTCGATGGTCATGCTCGGCACGTCGAAGAGCGCGTAGGCGGCCATGGGCACCTGGTCGCGCGGCTGGCCCACGGCGCCGGGGTTCGCGATCACGCGCGCCAGCGGCGGCACGCGGTAGGTCGAGCGCTCCTCGCGGAACGTCACCGTGCGCCACAGCTCCTGGGCCCCGTGCTTCGCCTGCGCGTAGACGCGCGGGTGGTGCGTGTGGCCGACGAACAGCAGGCGCGTGCTCATCAGCCCCACGTTGGCCTGGGCGCTGGAGAGCGTGGCCAGGTACTCCCACTGGCGCGTCAGGGCGCCGTGGGCGGCCTCCCAGGTGTGGTCGACGTGGCGGGCCTGGAAGGTCCTGAGGAAGTCGAGGCTGGCGGGGGAGAGCTGCTCGGCGTGGCGCTCCAGCACCTCGAACACCACGCTGGCGTCGCCGCGCCCACGGCCGCCGTCGACGATGTCGAGCAGCGCCGCGTCGTGGTTGCCCATGATCCTCACGCGCGGGGAGAGCTCGGCCAGGCGCTGCACGACCTCCTCGGCATGCGGGTAGTAGCCCACGGCGTCGCCCAGGAACGCCACCTCGTCGTAGCCGCGCTGCTTGGCGTGGAGGAGGACCGCGTCGAGAGCGGGCAGGTTCGCGTGGACGTCGCTCAGGACGAGGTACCGCATCAGCGCAGAGGATATCAGCAGCCCCCGCGGGGCCGGTCGGAGCGTCGCCCGGGGTGTAGATATACTGACGCCGATGGGCCCGCCCGCGAAGAGTCGCCACGCCGGGCTGCTACGCGCGGCGCTGGCGGTGGCGGCCCTCCTCGTATCCACCGCGCAGGCGCAGGTCTCGGTGCCGACGTTCGGCACGCGCGGCGACGTCGACGAGACGGTCCTGACCGCGTTCATGGCCGCGTTCCGCTCGGCCGTGGGCGCCGCGACCGGCCTCGAGGTCCGCACCGGAGAGCGGATCACGCCGGGCATCGCCGGCGCCCTCGACCCGGAGCTCACGATGCTGATCGCCGAGCTCGACGGCGCGCGCTACGCCGTCAGCGGCGAGGTGGCCCGCGTGGCCGACGCCCTCGGGCCCGAGTACACGGTCAACCTCATCGTCGTCGACTCGCAGGTCGACCGCGCCACCGACGTGATCAGCGCCCCGCTCGACCCGGCCGACCCGGGGCCTGCCGCCGCCGGCCTGGCCGCGGACGTAGCCGAGTTCACCAGGGCGGTCCTCGAGCTGCCGCAGGGCGACGCCGGCCTGTTCGTCTCCAGCGAGCCGGGCGACGCCCAGGTGTTCGTCGACGGCGTGTCGATCGGGCACACCGGCCAGCTCGACGTGGCCATGCTGAGGCCTGGCCGCTACCAGGTGGAGCTCCGCAAGGAGGGGTTCCTGCCGGAGGTCCGCATGGTCGAGCTGCGGGCGGGCGACACGAGCTTCCTCCACGTGATCCTGACGGCGATCTCCGGCGGCAGCGTGCAGGTGACGAGCCGGCCGCAGGCCCGCGTCTCGCTGGACGGCGAGGCGGCCGGGCGCACGCCAGCGACCCTGCCGGCGCTGCCCGGCATCCACACCGTGACGCTGGAGCGCGACGGCTTCCTGCCCGAGACCGTCTACGCCAACGTCCGCAACTACCGCGTCACCCGCGTCGAGGTGACGCTGACGCCCGTCGCGCCGCTCGTCGTCTTCTGGGACGAGCAGCGCGAGGTCATCGTCTACGTGGACGGACGCCTCATGCCGGGCGGCCACGCCGAGGGGATCACGCCCGGCCTGCGCGAGTTCCAGCTCGTGAGGGGCGGCGAGGTCAGGCGCTACCTGCGCGCCGTGCCGCAGACCGGCGTCCTGCGCCTCGACCTCGGCACTGGCGAGCTCGTGCCGTTCGAGCCGGCGCGCTGAGGGCGCCCCCGGAGGGCGGCGCCGCGCGCCCCGCCTCCGGTTCGCGGTCGGGAGGCCTCAGCGGCCGAACGGCCACACCACGCTGAGGCGCCCGGCGAGCGCGTCGGGGGCCGTCGGGTGCAGGGCGCCGGCAGCGAGCTCGAGGAGGGCCGTGGGCCCGCCGAGAGGCAGCTCCACCGACGCCGCGCCGCGCAGCGGACGAGCGTCGCGCCGGTAGGGCTCGAACGACGCGCTGAGCGTCACGCCGAGCTCGCCCAGCGACTCGTCGACCTCCAGGGACGCGCCGGGCGAGGGGCCGTTCTCGCCGTAGCCCAGCCAGGCCGTGAAGCGCCAGTCGGGCGCGCGTCCGCGCGGCAGCACCAGCGCGGCGCCGAGCGCCGCGTGGTCCCCGGGACCCGGCAGCAGCGCGAAGCTCAGGCGCGCCTGCAGCTCGTTCTCGCCGAGCGCCCTGACGACGCGCAGCGTCGCGCCCCCGGTGGCGGACGCGCCCCCCGGCGCCAGGTGGAGGCTGGGGGAGACGTCGAGGACCACGCGCCTGTCCAGCCTGAAGGTGCCGCCGGCCGCCAGCGAGAGGCGCGGACCGCCGAGGAGCGGGTCCTCGGCGGCCACGGCCAGGGGGTCGAAGCGCTCGGCGTCGGCGCCCGTCGCCGCCACGGCCAGGCGGGCCGCGACGCTGGCGATCACCCCGCGCGCGCCCAGGCTGGCGCGGGCGACGGGTCCCTGGCGCAGCTCTCCGCCCAGCTCGAAGACGACGTTCCCCAGGGGGCCGAACGCCTCGGCCGCGCTCAGGGACAGGCCCAGGCCGCTCGTCGCGAGTTCGAGGCCCACGGTGGTGCCGCCGACCCTCACGCCGCGCCAGGTCACGCCCAGCGACGCCCCGCAGGTGGCGGGCGGCGCGGCGACGCAGCCGGCCGCCGTCGCCGCGACGGTCTGCGCGGAGGCGGCGCCGAGCGCCAGGCACAGGCAGGCGGCGAGCGCGGGGCGCGGCTTGGCGACGCGGCCCTGGAGCGCGCGGGGGAGGGGGCTCATCCGGGAGAGCGTAACCCGCCGCGTTAGGATGGCTCGCCATGAAGGTCCTGGGCCACCTCACCGTCCAGCCGCGCCTGCCCGAGCGCATCGGCCGGCTCGGCGACCTCTCCTACGACCTCTACTGGACGTGGAAGCCCGACGCCAGGAGGCTGTTCCGCGAGCTCCACCCCGAGGCGTGGGAGCGCTCGAACCACGACCCCGTCGTCGTGCTCCGCGAGGTGGACCAGGCGCGGCTCGAGGCGGCGGCGCGGGACCCGGCCTACCTCGAGCTCTACGACCGCGTCGTCGCGCGCTGGGACGCCTACCGCGAGCGCGACACCTGGTTCCGCACCGTCGCCGCGGAGGGGGGCGTGCCGGCGCCGCGCTTCGCCTACTTCTGCGCCGAGTACGGCTGGCACGAGTCGATCTCGCTCTACTCCGGGGGGCTGGGCGTGCTGGCGGGCGACCACACGAAGGCCGCCTCCGACCTCGGCGTGCCGCTCACCGCCGTCGGGCTCTACTACCCGGAGGGCTACTTCCACCAGCGCGTCGCCGACGACGGCAGCCAGGAGGCCGTCTACGTCAGGGTGCCGCCCGAGGACACGCCGTTCACCCCGGTGCTAGGTCCGGGGGGCGAGCGCGCCCTCGTGACCGTGCGGCTGTTCGGGCGCGACGTCAGGGTGCAGGCCTGGCGCTGCCGCGTCGGGCTCGTGGAGGCGCTGCTGCTCGACACCGACGTCGCGGGCAACGACGAGGAGGCCAGGCGGCTCCTCGCCCGCCTCTACGGCGGCGACCAGCGCACGCGCATCGGGCAGGAGGTCGTGCTGGGCGTGGGCGGCGTGCGGCTGCTGCGCGCCCTGGGCCTGAGCCCCACGAGCTGGCACATGAACGAGGGCCACTCCGCCTTCATGGCCCTCGAGCGCTGCCGCGAGCTCGTGGAGGAGGGCCGCACGTTCGCCGAGGCGCGCGAGGTCGTCGCCGCCAGCACCGTGTTCACGGTGCACACGCCCGTGGCCGCCGGCAACGACGCGTTCCCCTTCGACCTGGCGCGGGAGTGCTTCGACGGCTACTGGGAGGAGCTGGGGCTGACCGCGCGGGAGTTCGAGGACCTCGCCAGGGCCGACCACGGCTGGGGCGAGGCGTTCAGCATGACGGCGCTGGCCCTGCGCTTCTCCTCCGGCCGCAACGGCGTCTCCGCGCTGCACGGCGAGACGAGCCGGCGCATCTGGGCCGACCTGTGGCCGGGCGTGCCAGAGGACGAGGTGCCCATCGGCCACGTGACGAACGGCGTGCACCTGCGCACGTGGATGGCGCCGGCCGTCCAGGACCTCGTCGCGGAGGTGCTCGGCGAGGGCTGGCTCGACGCCGCCGACGACGAGGCGCTGTGGGAGCCCTTCCGCGGCGTGGACCCCGCCAGGCTGTGGGAGGTCAGGCGGGCGCTCAAGCGGCAGAGCCTGCGCTTCCTCAGGCGCCGCCTGGCGCGCCAGCTCGTGCGGCACGAGGCGAGCGCCGCCGCGCTCAGGGGCTCGGAGACCCTCTTCGACGCCGACAGTCTCACGATCGGCTTCGCCCGCCGCTTCGCGGCCTACAAGCGCGCCACGCTGGTGTTCCGCGACCTCGACAGGCTGCACAGGCTCCTCGCGGACCCCGACAGGCCGGTGCAGCTCGTGTTCGCCGGCAAGGCCCACCCGGCCGACCAGCAGGGCCAGGGCCTGATCGCCCACATCCACGGGCTCTCCAAGGACCCGCGCTTCGCCGGGCGCGTCCTCTTCGTCGAGGACTACGACATGGCCGTCGGCCGCGCCCTGACCCGCGGCGTCGACGTGTGGCTGAACAACCCGCGCCGGCCCCTCGAGGCGTCGGGCACCAGCGGCCAGAAGGCCGCCGTCAACGGCGTGCTGAACCTCTCCGTGCTCGACGGCTGGTGGCCGGAGGGCTACCGCGGCGACAACGGCTGGGCCGTGGGCGGCGGCAGGGTCTACCACGACGAGGAGCGGGGCGACGCCGCCGACGCCGACTCGCTCTACACCCTCCTGGAGCAGGAGGTCGTCCCCCTCTACTACCAGCGCGACGCCGCCGGCCCGCCCGCCGAGTGGCTGCGGCGCAGCGCCGCGGCGATCGCCACGGTGGCGCCGCGGTTCAACGCCGGCCGCATGGTCAAGGAGTACGTGCGGCGCTTCTACCTGCCGGCCAGCGCGCGCGGCCGGCGGCTCGCCGCCGGGGACGCCTCGCGGCGCCTGGCCGAGTGGCGCGCCCGCGTCGAGCGCGCCTGGCAGGGGGTCGCGGTCGAGGCCGGGCTCGCGTCGCCCGAGGTCGCGCGGGCGGGAGACCCGGTGGTGGTCACCGCGACCGTGACGGCGCCGGGCTGGTCGCAGGAGGAGCTGGCCGTCGAGGTCGTCTACAGCCGGTCCGCCGACGGGCTGCGGCACGGCCTGCGCGCGGTGCCGATGCTCGCCGGCCCCGCTGCGGGCGAGGCGATCCCGTACCGCGCCGAGTTCGTGCCGGAGCTGTCGGGCCGTCTGGCGTACGGCGTGCGCGTCCGCCCCGTCAACGACCTGCTGGCGCACCCGCAGGACGCGCACGCGGTGACGTGGGCGGGTTAAGGTCTGGCATGGCCGTTACCAGGGAGGAGGCCCTCGCGCTCATGGAGGAGTGGACCCAGAGCGAGAGCCTCCGCAAGCACATGCTGGCGGTGGAGGCGGCCGTGGCGGCGTACGCGCGCAAGCTCGGCGGCGACGAGGAGACGTGGTCCGTCGCGGCGCTCCTCCACGACTTCGACTACGAGCGCTACCCGATCGCCGACGGGGGTCAGGAGGGCCACCCCTTCGTGGGCGTCGCCCACCTGCGCGAGCTCGGCTACCCGCAGGAGGTCCTCGACGCGATCCTCGGCCACGCCGACTTCTCCGGCGTGCCGCGGGAGAGCTTCCTCGCCAAGGTGCTCTACGCCTGCGACGAGATCACGGGCCTGATCACGGCCGCCGTGCTGGTGCGGCCCGACAAGGACATCGCGAACCTCGAGCTCGCGAGCGTGAGGAAGAAGTTCAAGGACAAGGCCTTCGCCAGGGGCGTGAACCGCGACGACGTCAGGCGCGGCGCCGAGGAGCTCGGCGTCGACCTGTGGGAGCACGTGCAGTTCGTCCTCGACGCGATGAAGGCGAACGCGTCCGCGCTCGGCCTCGACGGGCGCCTCGCCTCGCCGGCGGGCGCCTAGGGACCCGCCCCGCCGGGGCGCCACGCGGCGACCACCCGCCCGCGCACCGCGGCGGGCGGCAGCGGTCCGTAGTCGCGCGAGTCGCGCGAGGCGAGGGGCCGCCTGTCGTCGCCGAGGACGAACAGCTCCCCCGGCCCCAGACGGGTCGGCGGCACGTCGGAGACGCCCGCGCGGACCGGGACAGGCGCCGAGGACCTCTCGCCGTCGACGAGCAGCTCGCCCCGCGCCATCGCCACGGTGGCGGGGCCCACCGCCGCCACGCGCTTCAGCGACAGGCCGCCGCCCGGCGGCGCGACCACGACGACGTCGCCCGGCCGGTAGCCCCGCCCCGGGCGGGTGAGCGCGTGGAGGGGCGGGCGCAGCACGAGCACGACGGTGCCGGGCGGGTAGCTGGGCGCCATGCTTGACCCCTCGACGCGCATCAGGGTCGCCCCCTGCGTGGCGAGCAGCAGCCCCAGGGCCACGCCCAGGGCCAGCCACAGCCAGGGGCGCCCGCCGCGCCCGGCGACCCGGCGCGCGTCGCGCGGGGCGGGCGCCTCCTGCGCCGGCGTCGGGGCGGCGACCTTCAACCGCCGCCGCGCGCGAGGGCGGGCTCGTCGGCGCCCCCGGCGGCGGCGACGAAGCTCTCCCAGCCGCCGCGCTCCTCGATCGCCGCGGCGGCGGCTGCCTCGCCTATCGCCACGATGTGGTCTAGGTCCTTGAACGACTCGACGCGGTACTGGGGCATGGCCATGCGCACGCGCAGGTCGGGCGGGTTCAGGCTCGCGTGGACGTCGGCGAGGATCGACTGCATGATGTCGCTCGAGCGCAGCAGCATCTGCACCATGGGGTTGCGCCGCTCGAGCTTCACCGTCGCCACCATCCGCTCCCACCAGTTCCCCTCCTGGTCGGGCGTGCGGTAGACGGAGCGCCGGGCCGGCGTCACGTCGGACGCCACGGTGCGGGTGGCGCCCAGGAACGTGGCGGCGGCGACCGGCAGGTTGTTCACGATGCCGCCGTCGGCCAGCGTGCGCCCGCCGTACTGGATCGGCTCGATCGCGCCGGGGAAGCTCGACGAGGCCCTGATCGCCCGCACGAGGTCGCCCTCCTGGAGCAGGACGGCCTCGCCCGTCTCGATGTCGGTGGTCGTGACCGCGAACGGGACCGGCAGGTCGTCGAAGGACCGCGGCAGGAGCTCGGCGAGGAACGACTCGAGCTTGTCGCCCTTGATGAGGCCGGCCTGCAGCGAGATGTCGACGACGTCGCGCCAGCTCACGCCCTTGGCGATCTCGTGTATCTCGTCGGCGCTGCGCCCGGCGGCGTAAAGGGCGCCGATGATCGCGCCCATCGAGGTGCCCGCCACGACGTCGAAGCGGGCACCCACCCGCTCGAGGACGCGCAGCACGCCGATGTGCGCGAACGCCCGGGCCCCGCCCCCGGAGAGGACGAGGCCCAGGCGGCAGGCTCGGCCGGGACGCTCCATAGCGCCAGAAGCTAGCACGGGCCCGGGCGACCGCGCGGTCGCCCGCGCCCGGCCTTCGCTACTGCTGCTCGCCCTGCTGCTGGCCGCCCGAGGGCACCACCCGCAGCGTGACCTCGACCTCGCGCTCGCGGCCGTCCCGCCAGACGGTGAGCGTGACGACGTCGCCCTCCTCGCGCTCGAGCACGAGGGCCTGCAGGTCCTGGACCTCGTCGACGGGCTCGCCCTCGGCGGCCACGATCACGTCGCCGCCGGCGGGGAACTGCTGCTGGCCGATCACGGCCATGAACTGCGCGCCGACGATGCCGGCCTCGTCCGCGGGCCCGCCGGGGTCGACCGCGACCACGACCACGCCCTCATCGGGCAGGCGCAGCGCCTCGCGGGCCTCCTCGGGGTAGTCGGAGAGCGGGACGATCTGGATGCCCAGGCGCGCGCGGTCCTGGATCGTCTGGGAGGCGGCGTAGAAGCCGACGAGGCCGCCCTCGCGCAGCTCGGGCAGCGTCTCGGCCAGCAGCGAGCTGGGCACGGCGAAGCCGATGCCGATGTTCGCCGCCTGCCCCGAGGCGCTCATGCCCGGCACGATCATCGTGTTGATGCCGACGAGCCTGCCCGACGAGTCGAGCAGCGGCCCGCCCGAGTTGCCCGGGTTGATCGCCGCGTCCGTCTGGATCATGGGGATGTCGACCTGGCCGATGGACGTGAGCTCGCGGCCGATGGCCGAGACGATGCCTTGGGTGACCGTCGACTGCAGGCCGAAGGGGTTGCCGATGGCGATGACCTTCTGGCCCACCTGGACGTCGTCCGAGTCGGCGAGCTCGATGGGCTCGACGCCCGCGGGGACGGCCGAGGGGTCCTCGAGCTCGAGGAGGGCGACGTCGTAGTCGGGGTTCGCGCCCACGACCCGCGCCCTCACGGGCTCATCGCCGTCGGGGAAGGAGACCGTGATCGTGGCCCTGTCGCGCGGCTCGATCGAGTTCTCCTGCAGCGCGGCGCGCACCACGTGGTAGTTCGTGACGATGTGCCCCTCGTCGTCGATCACGAACCCGGAGCCGCTGCTCTGCTGCACGCGGGGGATGCCCTGCGGCGGGAAGAGCTGCCTGAACGGCTCGGGCAGGAACGGCAGGTTCTGGAACGGGTTGATGACCTCGCCTCGGACCTCGACGGTGATCGCGACGACGCTGGGACCGATGGCCCTCACGACGTCGATGGTGTTCTGCTCGTCCTGGAGCCTGGCGGCCTCCGGGTCAGGCGGCCGCACCGCGCCCTGCGCGGTCACGGCGCCCGTGCTCCAGAGGGCCACGGCGCCTAGTGCCGAGGCGAAGACGATGGCTATGACGATCGGCCTGATGCGGAACAAAATCGATCACTTCCCTTCGCTATCGCGCGTTCTCGAGTCTCGCCCCGCGGCGTTAGTCCGCCGGGAACCTTTCATGAGTAGGATGAGAGCCTGCCTGCGGTAGGCTCGTAGCGTGCCTGACCTGCTCGACGAGCTCGCGTCGCACCTCCTATGGCGCATCGGCAGGGCGTCGGAGGACGGCCCCGTGACCGTGCGGGTCGGACTCGCCACGAGCGCTCCGCTGTTCAACGAGCTGCCGCGGCTGAGGAGCGCCACCGACGCCGAGGTGGAGGCCGCGCTGCGCGACTCCTCGCTGCGCGTCGAGTGGGTGGGACCCCGACCCAGACCGAGCGAGCGCTAGCCGTGGAGATACGGCACGAGGTGAGCTTCGCGCTCGCGCTCGCGATGAGCGTCGCCGAGGCGACGGACTTCGCGCGCGACGTCGCGCGCACGCTGAGGCACGCCGACTTCCTCGCCGACCTGCAGGTCGTGGCGGGCGACCCGCCCGTGGTCTCGGCCGCGATACCGGTGTCCGCCGCGATGTTCGGCCAGCGCGAGCTGCCGTTCCGCAGCGTGCTCGTCCCCACGCCCACGGGCGCGCGCCTCGAGGGCACCCCGCTGTCGGTGGACGGGCCCGGCTGGGCGCTCGTCTCCGGCGAGGCGCGCGTGAGCCCCGCCGGCCCGGGGCGCTCGCGCATCGACTACGGCTTCGACATCACCGTCCACCTCCGGCTCCCCCGCGCCCAGCGCTGGGGCGAGCGAGCGCTGACCCGCGTGATCGAGTACACCGCGCGCACGGTGCTGACGCAGGTCGCCGGCGAGCTCAAGCGCGCCGTGGCGCGGGCCGCCGGCGTCGCGACCGTCGTGGCGTAGGGGGACCGGGCGCCGGCTGCGGCGCCGCGCTACTTGCCGACGCAGAAGCGGGAGAAGATGCTCGCCAGCGTCTCCTCGACCACGCCCTCGCGCCCCGTGATCGCGGCGAGGGCGGCCAGGGCGTCCTGCAGGTCGAGGGCCGCCAGCTCCTCGTCGTGCTCGAGGGCGCTCGCCACCGACGACCTGGCGCGCCGCAGCGCCTCGACGTGGCGGTCGTTGCCCACCCACAGCTCGGCGCCGGCGGCGTCGCCCACGAGCTGGTCGGCGAGGGCGGCGCGCAGCTCCTCCAGTCCCTGCCCGGTGAGCGCCGAGACCGTCACGACGGGCACGCCCTCGTGGAGCCCCAGGTCGGCGGGAGCCCAGGCCGCCGGGAGGTCGGCCTTGCTGGCCACGACGACCGTGTGCGCGCGGCCGCCGCCGCGCTCGGCCGGGGCGCCGGGCGCGAAGCGGCGCAGGAGCTCCCGGTCCTCGCCGTCTAGGGCCCGCGAGCGGTCGAGCACGAGCAGCCTCAGGTCGGCGCGCTCGGCGACCTCGGTGGTCAGCACCACGCCGCTGGCCTCGAGCGCGTCGGCGGCGGCGCGTATGCCGGCCGTGTCGACGAGCGTGACGGGGACGCCGGACAGCACCAGCGGCGCCTCGAGGTAGTCGCGCGTCGTGCCGGGCACGTCGCTCACGAGCGAGCGCTGGTAGCCGAGCAGCGCGTTGAGGAGGCTCGACTTGCCGGCGTTCGGACGGCCGAGCAGCGCCAGGCGCGCGCCCTCCCGCGTGAGGCGCCCCGCGTCGGCGGTGGCGAGCAGCTCGTCGATGCGCTCGAGCGCCCGCCGCAGCGGGCCCTGCAGCCGGGCCTCCGGCACGCCCTCGTCCGGGTAGTCGAAGCCGGCCTGCAGCTCGGCGTAGGCGGCGGTGACGTCGGACTGCACCTCGCCGATGCGCCGGCTCAGCGCGCCCGTGAGGCCGCCGGCGGCGTTGCGCCTGGCGGCCTCGGTGGAGGCGTTGACGAGGTCGAGCACGGCCTCGGCCTGGGCGAGGTCGAGGCGTCCGTTCAGGTAGGCGCGCAGGGTGAACTCGCCCGGCCCGGCGGCGCGAGCGCCGGCCTCGAGGCAGAGCGCGAGCACGCGCCTCAGCACCGCCGGTCCGCCGTGCGTCTGCAGCTCGATCACGTCCTGGCCGGTGTACGACGCCGGCGCCCTGAAGGTCAGCAGGAGCGCCTCGTCGACGACCTCGCCGTCCCTCGCCACGCGGCCGAACACCACGCGCCCCGGACCGAGGCCGCTGGGGCGCGCGCCGCTGGCCGGCCGGAACACGGCGTCGGCGACGGCGTAGGCGTCGGGCCCGGAGACCCTGACGATGCCCACGGCTCCGGTGCCGGGCGCGGTGGCGATGGCCGCGATCGTGTCGGTGGTGGGTGGCAGCGCCACGCCCTCAGATTCTCTCACGGGGAGGCGCCCCGACCGGCGCCGGGCGCGACCGCTCCGCTGGCTATCATCTGCCTCATGGGTCTCATCCACGCGCTGCAGGGCGCGGCCTCGCCGGCGCTCGACGCGATCATGCTCGGCATCACCCAGCTCGGGTCGGAGCAGGCCTACGTCGTCCTGCTCGTCGTGGCCTTCGTCGCCGTCGACGCCGAGCGCGGGCGCAGCCTCGCCCTCACGCTGCTGGCCGGCTACTACGCGAACCAGCTCCTCAAGGCCGCCTTCTTCACCCAACGGCCGTTCCAGATCGACCCGAGCGTGGCCCGCTCCGCCGCCGCGGTCGCGACGGCGCCGGGCAGCGGCTTCCCCTCCGGCCACGCCCAGGGCACCGCGACCTTCTGGGCGCTGGCCGCCGCCTACGCGCGCCGCGGCTGGTTCACGGCGCTGGCCGTGACCGTCGTGGCCCTCGTCTCGCTGTCGCGCCTCTACCTCGGCGTGCACCTGCCCGTCGACGTGGTCGGCGGGCTCGCCGTCGGCCTGGCCACCGTCGGCGTCTCCCTCTACCTGCAGCGGCGGGGCGTCGCGCCGGGCCGCGCCGCGACGGTCGTCCTCGGCCTGCTAACGCCGCTGGCGCTGCACCTACTCGCCCCCACGGAGGACTCCGGCCTGCTGCTCGGCTCGTTCGCCGCGTTCGCCGTCGGCCCCGAGCTCGTCAGGCACCGCACGTCGGGGCCCGTCGCCGGCAGGGCGGCGCTGGCCGCGCTGGCGCTCGCCCTGGCGTTCGGCGCGCTGCTCGGCAGCTCGGCGCTGCTGCCCGAGGCGGTGAAGCGCAGCGCGCTGGGGTCGTTCGCGAGGTACCTCGTCATCGGCGGCGTCGGCACCGTGCTGGTGCCGTGGCTCGGACGCGCGCTGCGCCTGACGCCGGCCCCTCTCGCCGCGGCGGCGCGGGGCGGGACGGCGGCTTGAGCGAGGGCCGGCGCGTCAGGCTGCTCCTCGAGTACGACGGCACCGGCTTCTCCGGCTGGCAGCGCCAGCCGACGGGCGAGCGGACCGTGCAGGGCGCGGTGGAGCAGGCGTTCGCGAGGCTGCCCGGCGAGCACGGCACCGTGATCGCGGCGGGACGCACCGACGCCGGGGTGCACGCGCTGGCGATGGTCGCGCACGTCGACACCACCACCGGCCTCCCCGACGAGCGCCTGCGCATGGCGCTGAACGCGCACCTGCCGCGCGACGTCGTCGTGCTGGCGCTCGAGACCGCGGAACCGGGCTTCGAGGCGCAGTTCTCCTGCCGCTACCGCCGCTACCTCTACCGGCTGCGCGTCGTGCGCGACGACCCGCGCCGCCTGGCGATCGACCGCCACAGGGTCCTGCCGGTGTTCCGGCGCCTCGACGTGGAGGCGATGAGGGAGGCGACGCGCCACCTCTTGGGCCGTCACGACTTCGCGGCGTTCGCGACGCAGGAGACGCGCACGACCACGCGCGAGCTCCTGCTCTGCGACCTGCGCGAGGCGGGCGCGGAGCTGCACCTGCACGTCGCCGCCGACGGCTTCCTGCGCAACATGGTGCGCACGATCGTCGGCACGCTGCTGTGGGTGGGGAAGGGCAAGTACGGGCCCGACGACGTCAGGGACGTGCTCGAGAGCCGTGACCGCCGGCGCGCCGGCCACAACGTCGGCCCGCAGGGCCTCTACTTCGTCGAGGCCGGCTACGGTCCCTGGGACCCGGAGGCGTCGGAGGCGCGCGTGGCCGCCCTGCTCGGGTAGGCGGTCCGCTCATAGGCTCGGACGGGGCGCGGGCCGGCGCCGTTCCACACGTATACTCGGGCATGGCCGCCGGTCGTGAGCGGGACGCCGTCCCGGGGAGGCAGAGCGCTTGTCGCCGCGCGTGAGGCCCGTCACGGCGGACGACCTCGCGGCGCTGGCGCCCCTCGACGGCGAGTACGCGGCGCGGCTGGGCCTGGAGCCCTGCGTGAACCTCGGCAGCCTCCACTACTTCGGGCGCAGCGGCCACTCGTTCGTGGCCGAGGAGGGGGGAGCCGCTCTGGGCTTCGCCCTCGCGCACTCGACCTGGGCGGGCGGCGACGCGGCGCTGAGGCTCGAGCGCCTGGTTGGCGCGCCCGCGGCGGCCGGCGCGCTCGCCGCCGCCGTGGTGAAGAGCGCCTACGACGCCGGGGTCTACAGGCTGGTGGCGGAGCTGCCGCGCGGCGACGCCACGGGCCGCGCCGCGGTCGAGGCCGCCGGCTTCACGCCGCGGGAGACCGTCAGCTACGCGCGCCGGCTCGGCTCCGCCGGCGCCGGGAGGGCCTAGTGAGCGAGGCACCGACGAGCCGCGCCGTCGTCGGCGTCAGGGGCATGGACACGCCGGAGGCGAGGCAGCGGGTGAGGGCGGCGCTCGCCGCGGTGCCCGGGGTGAAGGACGTGCAGGAGGGCGACGGCGCGAAGATGGTCGTCGACTACGACCCCACGGAGGCGACGGTCATGGACCTGATAAGGGCGCTGCGGCGCATCGGGTTCCTGGCCGGCATGGAGTGACCTGGAGGACGTCTTGGAGGGCGAGGACGAGGTGGACGACGCGGGCCGGCGGGGGCAGACCGCCGGGCGCGCGGCCCGGTCGGGGGAGAGGGCCAGGCCGCCGGCCAAGGGCGGGGGCGGCGGGTCGCCGCGGACGCCGGCCGGGGGCGCCGACAGGGTGCGCGTCACCGACAGGGCGCTGGCGAAGATCGTCGGGCTCTCGGCCCACGAGGTCCCCGGCGTCGTCGGCATGGCGCCGGCCAGCCTCGGCGAGGGCATCAGGCGCATCCTGGGCGCCCGGCAGGTCGACGAGGGCGTCGTCGTCACCAGGCACGAGGACCCGTCCTCCGCCGACGTCGACATCCACGTCGTGGTGGCCTACGGCGTGAACATCCCCGCCGTCGCCGACTCGATCCGCGAGCGGGTGCGCTACGCCGCCGGCACCTACGCCGGCGTGGAGCTGGGCGCGGTGCGCGTCCACGTCGCCGGGGTCAGCCGTGCCTGAGGCGGTGCTGGAGCGGACGACGAGCGGCCGCGTCGACGCTCGCGAGCTCTCGCACGCCTTCATCTACGCCACCCAGTGGCTCGGCGTCTTCGTCGACGAGGTCAACGCGCTCAACGTCTACCCGGTCCCCGACGGCGACACCGGCACGAACATGCACCTCACGATGCAGTCGGTGCGCCGCCAGCTCTCGGAGCTGAGGAGCGTGACGATGCCCGCCGTGGCCCACGCCCTGGCCTACGGCTCGCTGCTGGGCGCCCGCGGCAACTCCGGCGTGATCCTCTCGCAGGTGCTCAAGGGCTTCGCCGAGTCCGTGAGGGAGCACAGGACGCTCGGCGGCGCGGAGGTCGCCCGCGCCCTGCGGGCCGGCTCGGACAGCGCCTACGCCGCCGTGATGCGGCCCGTCGAGGGCACGATCCTCACGGTCGTGCGCGAGGCGGCCGCGGCCGCGGAGGCGTCCGCCGGCGCCACGGCGATCGAGGTCCTGCGCGCCGCGCACGACGCCGGCCGGGAGGCGTTGGCGCGCACCCCGGACCTGCTGCCGATCCTGAAGCAGGCCGGCGTGGTCGACGCCGGCGGGCTCGGGGCGCTGCGGGTGCTCGAGGGGCTGATCGCCTACTTCGAGAAGCGCGACCTGCCGCCCCCGCCCAAGGTCGAGAGGCGCGCCCAGCAGCAGTTCGAGGAGGAGGAGTTCGGCTTCTGCACCGAGTTCCTGCTGGCCGACGTGAAGGTGCCGACGGCCGAGATACAGGAGCTCGTGGCGCCCTTCGGCGACTCGCTGCTCGTGGTCGGGGCCGAGGGCTTCGTGAAGGGCCACATACACACGCAGGAGCCGGAGCGCCTCCTGGCCGCCGTCGGGCGCTACGGGCGCATGGTCCGCTCGAAGGTCGAGGACATGAGCGAGCAGCACTCCGAGATCCTCGCCGACGTCGACCTCCACGACGGCGCCGGACCGCGCCTGGCGGCCGTGGCGGTGGCGAGCGGCTACGGCCTGACGCGCGTGCTGAGGAGCCTGGGCGTGCGGGTCGTCGGCGGGGGGCAGACGGAGAACCCGTCGGTCGAGGACCTCGCCGACGCGGTGCGCAGCGTGGGCGCGGACACCGTCATCGTCATGCCCAACAACAAGAACGTGGTCATGGCCGCCGAGCGCGTGCAGGAGGTCGTGAAGGACAAGCGCGTGCTGGTCCTGCCGACGCGCACGCTGGGCCAGGGCCTCGCCGCCTCGGTGGCGTTCAGCGAGGACGGCGACCCCGAAGACGTGCTCGAGGAGATGAGGAGCGCGGCCGAGGGCGCGACCACGCTGGAGGTCACGAGCGCGAGCCGCGACGCGAACCTGGGTGGCGTGGACGTCCAGGAGGGTCAGGCGATCGGGCTCGTCGACGGCGTGCTGGAGACGGCCGCCGCGGACCACGACGCGGCGCTCCTCGACCTGGTCTTGAGGCACGGCGCCGGGCACGACGTCGCCACCCTGTTCCACAGCACGGCGGTGACTCCCGAGCGGGTCGCGGCGGTCGTCGAGCGCATCGGCGCGGCGCTCCCCGACCTCGAGGTCGAGGTGCACCAGGGCGGGCCGGACCTCTACCCCTACCTGATGCTCCTGGAGTGAGCGCGCGGGGCGTCGCGGCCCGAGGCACCGGCCGCGCGGCTCGGAGCGCGTGGGGCGCCGCGGTCACGCGCGTCCAGCACGGCGTTCCCCGGCGGCCCGGAGCATGGGCCGGCGAGCGCGGCCGGAGCGCCGCGGGGCCGGAGTGTTACGTGTCGGTTAAGGTCCTCACGTAAGCGCCCTGACATCTCAACGCCGCTGCGGAGACAGTGATAGAGGACGGCGGAACGTGGCGCCGGTCTCAGTTCGGGGCCGGCCCCGTGAGCCCGCGTTCGTTTGGAGGTCCCATGAGACGCCTCGCACTGCCCGCCATCGGCGCCCTGTGCGCGCTAGCCCTCGCGGCCTGCAACACCGGCGGACCCGGCGGGCCAGGCGGACCGCCGGGTAACACGATCTTCGTGACCGCGGGCCTTGACCCCGACGCGGCGCTGGAGACCGTGAGCCTGGACAGCCTCGAGTCCCAGGCGTTCGCCGTCGAGGTGCCCCAGGAGGTGGTCGACGCCGGCCTGCTCTACGTCGAGCTCGACCGCCTCGTCGACCTCGAGGTCATGACCTCCGGGTGGGGCACCGTGACCTTCAGCTCCTCGTCCTTCGACTACTTCGGCTCGGGGACGCAGGGCCTGAGCCCGACCGGCGCGGGCGCGCCGGCGCCGCAGAGCATCGTGTCCACCGTGACCTGCGACGGCTCCTGCGTGCTGCTCGAGCCGGCGAACGCGGGGACCGTCTACGTGCGCGTGACCAACAGGGGACCGGTCGCGAACGTGAGCCTCTTCGCCTACGGCGACCAGCACATGGACGAGTACGAGCCCGAGAACGACGAGACTGCCACGGCGCCCACGTTCGGCGCCATAGACAGCGACAGCGGGGCGATCGAGACCGTGGGGGACGTCGACTACTGGTACTTCCCAGACGGCGGCACCGTGTCGTTCGACGTCGTCGACGAGGGCATCGGCGTCGAGGCCGACATCGTCGACGCCGGCGGCCAGGTCGTGCAGGACAGCGGCGGACCCTATCATGACGGCGAGGAGGTCCTGCTCTTCGCCGGCGAGTACCTGAGGGTCTGGGCCCAGGAGCCCTGGCAGGCCGCCAGCTCGGCGCGGAGCGCCTACTACCTGGACATCACCGAGCTACCCAGCTCGCGCACGGAGGAGGCAGCGAGGAGAAGATGAGGAAGACGAAGGAGACCGTGCGGCTCGCCGCCGGCGAGCCGCCGGCGCGCTCCGCCGCCGCCGTGAGGACGCTGGGAGCGTTCGCGCTCCTGGCGCTCCTGTTGGCGGCCTGCCTGCAGCCACCGCCCCCGCCCCCGCCCGCCGACCCGCTCGTGGCCCGGACCGACGAGGGCGCGACGCCCTCGGCGACGGTCGACCTGGCGCCGGGCGAGTGGGCAGACTTCGAGCTGGTGCTCGACGCGGTGAGGGGGTTCGACCTCGCCTACGCCGAGCTCGACACCCTGCAGCCGGCCGTCGTCGAGCTGCGCAACTCCGCCTACTGGGGCGTGCTGGCCAGCAGCGCGACGCCGGACTACTTCGTCCGCGGGGCGATCTCCGGCGTGCCGCAGCCCCCGCTCCCCGCGTCGGTGGCCGAGGCGCGTCCCAGCGCGATCACGCCGGACTACGTCTGCCTCGGGCCCTGCGTGATCTTCGACCCGGGCGCCGGTCGCTTCTACCTGCGCGTCGTGAACACGGGGAACACCGGCCTCGTCGCCGACCTCTACCTCTACGGCGCGAGCTTCGCCCACCCGCACGAGCCCGCCAACGACCTCAGGGGCGGCGCGGCGCCCCTCGTGGACGGCGCGAGCGGCGCCCTCGAGCTCCTCGGCGACGTCGACTACTGGCTCGCCTCGGCCGACGCGAACGTGACCGTGGAGGCCATCGGCGGCCTCCCCGTCGAGGCGACCGTCTACGACACCTGCGGCCTGCCCGTCACCGAGCCCTACTCCGCCGGCGAGACGTTCCGCGTCTACGCCGGGGAGGCCGTGCGGGTGCGTTCGTCGCAGGGCCGCGCGGGCGCGCCGGGGGTCAGCGCCTACCAGATGACGGTGGGCGCGCCGAGCGGCGGCACGCCGCCGCGGGACCCCGGCTGCACGGCGGTGGAGGCGGGCACGAACCCGAACGTCCCCGTCTCCAGCGTGTTCCTCGCCGGCGGCGCCTCCACCACGTTCGTCGTCAGCGTGCCGTCCACGGTGCGGGCGCACGACGTGATCCAGTTCGAGGTGGAGGGCGCGGCCCTGCTCGAGGTGCTGGGCTCCCCCGGCGGCTCGACCCTCTACTCTAGCAGCTCGCCCGACGTCTTCTACGCCGGCGGCGGCGCCTCCGAGGCGGCGCCCGAGCTGGCTCCGGCGGCCGTCGAGGTCGACCGCAGCTGCGCTGGGCCGTGCGTGATCGACCCGGCGCCGGCCGACGGCTACCTCGTCAGGGTCACGAACCTGAGCACGTCGCGCTTCGTGCAGTTCTACGCCTTCGGCCGCGCCTTCGACGACACCACGGAGCCGGCGAACGACTCCCTGGGGACCTCGCCGACCGTGGTCGAGGACGCCAGCGGCGCGATCGAGACCGTCGGCGACGAGGACCTGTGGTACGCGCCGTTCGGCGGCGTCGTCAGCTTCGACGGCGTCTCCGGCGGCCTGCCGCTCGTCGTCGACGTGCTGGACGGGTCGGGGTCCGTGATCTTCGGCGGCCTGCCCCCTGGCGACATCTCCGTCGGTCCCGGCGAGTACCTGAGGGTGCGCGCGGCGAACGGGAACACGGCGGCGGTATCCGGGAGGAGCTCCTACTTCCTGGACCTCGACAACCAGTAGACTCGGCGCCATGTCCATAGCCGCAGCGCGCCCGAGGCGCCTCGCCGCCGCCGTGCTACTGCTCCTGCTGGCGCCCCTGGCCGCCGCGCAGGCCTGCCGCGAGGAGCTCGCGGGCGCGCTGGAGGGCGGCGTCTCGGATCGCCCGGCGACGGGCGTGGACGCCGCCCTCGTCCTGCGGCGCGCGGTGCAGCTCGTCGAGCCGGCGCTGCCGGCGCTGACGCGGACCGGCGAGGTCGGTCTGGACCGGGAGCACCCGGCCTACGGCGCGGTCAGGTACCTGAAGGCGCGCGGCCTGCTGCCGCCGTCGTGGGGCCCGGAGGAGCTGAGCGCCGACGCGTGGCGCGAGATGAACGCCCGCTTCCTGGCCTGGTACAGGCTCGAAGGGCCGCTCCCCGACGCCCCGGCGACGGTCGGCGACCTCGTCGACGACATGGCCGCGACCCTGGAGAGGGTGGGCGAGGCCGTGCGGCCGGCGGCGCTGCTGGCCTGGGACCCGGCGGACGACGACAGGCTGTCGTTCTGGGCGATCATCTGGAACTGGACCGTCTACCCGCGCCTGCTCGTCTACAGGCCCGACCCGGGCGTCGACCTCCGCGGCTCGCCTCGCGACGTCCTGCCGCACCTCAGCAACTGCGCGGTGAGCGTGTCGGCCTACGTCACGGCGCCGGAGGACACGGCGAAGAGCCTCTTCCTCGCGCACAACGAGTCGCGGATGTACGTGGTGGCCTCCCAGCCCGAGTCGGGCGGCTGGCCGCTCGAGGTGCCGCAGGGCGAGGAGCTCGACGCGTTCGCCTTCGCGCTACCCGAGCTCGAGGGCGCGCAGGTCTACGCCGCCGTCTTCGACGGGCCCGAGGTCGGCTTCGGGACGATCCTGGGGCTGATGGCCCGCGTGCGCACGAACCTGTCGCCGGCGGGCTTCCTCAGCCACATGCAGACGCCCTAGCCGCCGCCGCGTCCGCCCGCCGCCCGCGCCGCGAGGGCGGCCTCGATGTCCCCTCTCATCGCCGCGGCCGAAGACCTGGCCATGGCGGCGACCTCGTCCAGGGAGACCGCGGTCTCGAAGCCGCTTCCGTTGGTGAGGCTGCGGCTGGCGCTGACGAGGGCGCCGTGGCCGCGGGCGTCGAAGGCGTCGACGACGTCGGCGCCGCGGGCGCCCTGCGCCCCGTAGCCGGGCACCAGCAGGGGGGAGCGCGGCAGCGCCGCGCGCAGCTCGGCCAGGTCCTCAGGCGCGGCGGCCACGGCGCCCAGGGCCGTGTAGCCGTCCTCGTCGGCGTCCATCCCCGCGGCCATGTCGGCCAGGCGCGCCGCCAGACGCGACGCCACCGTGCCGCCACCCGCCAGCGCGAGGCCCTGCAGGTCGCGGCTGCCGGGGTTCGACGTGCGCACGAGCACGTAGAGGCCGCGTCCGCCCCGCACCGCTGCCGCCAGGAACGGCTCCAGCGTGTCGAGGCCCAGGTAGGGGCTCACGGTGAGGGCGTCGGCGGCGAGGGGCCCGTCGCCCAGGTAGGCCTCGGCGTAGGCCTCGGCCGTGGTGCCGATGTCGCCGCGCTTGGCGTCGAGCACCACCGGCACGCCCAGGTCGCGCGCCAGCGCCACGACCTCGGCCAGCAGCCCGCTGCCGGCGGGTCCCAGGGCCTCGAAGAACGCCGCCTGCGGCTTGCAGGCGGCGATGAGGTCGGCGGTGGCCTCGAGCACGGCCGCGAGGTAGCGCCCCACCGCCGTGACGACGCGGGGGTCGCGCGGCGACGACGCCCCGAGGCGCGCCGGGTCGGTGAGCGGGTGCGCGGCCGGCCTGGGGTCGAGGCCGAGGCAGACGCGCGTGCCGAGGCGCGCCTGGCGCTCGGTCACGCGCCGCGAGTAGGGCTCGCCGGGGCTCGCCACCGCGCTCACGCCGCCGCGGCCCGCCTCAGGCGGCCGTCTTGCCGTGGCAGTGCTTGTACTTCTTGCCGCTGCCGCAGGGGCAGGGGTCGTTGCGTCCGACCTTCTCCTGGACGCGGATCGGGGCCGTGGGGCCGCTGGCCCGCTGCTGGGCGGGCGAGCCGCCGCGCCCTGGGGCCGCGGACGCGGCGGCGACGGGGGCGAGCGGCGGGGCCGAGTAGCTCACGGAGGCGGGCCGGGAGGCGCGCCGCTGCCGTCCGCGGTCGAGCGCCTCGCCGGTCTGGACCTGCACGCGGAAGAGCAGCTTGGCGACGTTGAGGCGGATGTTGGCCTTCATCTCCTCGAAGAGGTTGAAGCCCTCGAAGGCGTACTCCTGCAGGGGGTTGCGCTGGCCGTAGCCGCGCAGGCCGATGCCCTGCCGTAGCACGTCCATGTTGTGCAGGTGCTCCTTCCAGTGCTGGTCGACGACCTGGAGGACGATGAAGCGCTCGAGCTCGCGCATGAGCGGCGCGCCCAGCTCGGCCTCGCGGGCGGCGTACGCCTGCTCCATCACCTCGACCAGCGCGTCGGTCACCTCGTCCGGGTCCTTGCCGCGGTAGTGCTCGAGGTCGACGGCGGCGAGCGCCGGCACCGCCTCGCCCAGGGCGCCGGAGAGCGCCCCGATGTCCTGCTCCTCGGCCTCGAGCTGCGGGTTGAGGTAGCGCTGGACCTGCGAGTCGACGTACTCGGCGATCATGTCTTTGACGCTCTCGGAGACGTCGTGGCCGAGCAGCACCTCGCGCCGCTGCGCGTAGATGACCTCGCGCTGCTTGCTCATGACGTTGTCGTACTCGAGGAGCTGCTTGCGGATGCCGAAGTTGCGGTCCTCGACGCGCTTCTGGGCGCGCTCGATGGCGCCGGTGACCATGCGCGCCTCGATGGGCTGGCTGTCGTCCATGCCGAGGCGGTCCATCATGCCGAGCACGCGCTCGTTGGCGAAGAGGCGCATGAGGTCGTCCTCGAACGAGACGTAGAAGCGGCTGGAGCCGGGGTCGCCCTGGCGCCCGGCGCGTCCGCGGAGCTGGTTGTCGATGCGCCTCGACTCGTGCCGCTCGGTGCCGATGATGTGCAGGCCGCCCGCTGCCACTACCTTCTCGTGGTCGCGCGCGGTCTCGTCCCTGATCGCCTCGATCTGGGCGATGATCCCGTCGGGCAGGCCCTCTAGCTTCCTGGCCCGCTCCCTGGCCTCGTCCATGCGGCCGAGCAGGACGGCCCTTATGAACAGCTCGGTGTCGGAGTCGTAGCGCTCGAAGCCCTCGCGCTCGAGGAGCTGGCGCGCCAGCCACTCCGGGTTCCCGCCCAGCACGATGTCGGTGCCGCGGCCGGCCATGTTCGTGGAGATCGTGACCGCGCCGCTGCGGCCAGCCTGGGCGACGATCTCGGCCTCGCGGGCGTGGAACTTGGCGTTGAGGACCTCGTGCTTGATGCCGCGGCGCTTGAGCATGCGCGAGAGGAGCTCCGAGGCCTCGATCGTCACGGTGCCCACCAGGATCGGCCTGCCCGTCTGGTGCACCTCGACGATCTCGTCGACGACGGCCTCGTACTTGCCCTTCTGCGTGCGGAAGACGACGTCCTCGTGGTCCTTGCGGATCACGGGCTTGTTCGTGGGGATGACGAGGACGTCGGTGTTGTAGATCTCCTGGAACTCCTTCTCCTCGGTCTTCGCCGTGCCCGTCATGCCGGCGATCTTGTCGTAGAGCTTGAAGAAGTTCTGGTACGTGATCGTAGCGAGCGTCTGGTTCTCGCGCTCGATCTTCACGCCCTCCTTGGCCTCGATGGCCTGGTGGAGGCCCTCGCCGAAGCGCCGGCCCGGCATGAGGCGGCCGGTGAACTCGTCGACGATCACGATGTGGCCGTTCTCGTCCTTCACGTACTGCTTGTCGAGGTGGTAGTGCTCCTTGGCGCGCAGGGCCTGCCTGAGCATGTGCCCCGTCTCCATGTTCTCGGGGCTGAAGATGTTGTCGATGCCCAGCAGCTTCTCGGCCTTGGCGATCCCCTCCTCGGTGAGGTGGATGTCCTTGGCCTTGTCGTCGGCCCAGTAGTCGCCGGTGGCGGGCTTGTCGCCCTCCTTGGGCTCGCCGCGGTGGAGCTGCTGGGCGATCTTCGCCATCGTGTAGTACTTGTCGGTGGCCACCTCGGCCGGGCCCGAGATGATCAGCGGCGTGCGCGCCTCGTCGATGAGGATCGAGTCGACCTCGTCGACGATCGCGTAGTGCAGCGGCGTGTCCTCGCGCAGCACCAGCTGGTCGGGCCGGAACGCCATGTTGTCGCGCAGGTAGTCGAACCCGAGCTCCGAGTTCGTGATGTAGGTGATGTCGCAGCGGTAGGCCTCGCGGCGCTTGGGCCCGTCCATGTCGTGCTGGATCACCCCGACCGTGAGGCCGAGGCCGCGGTAGACGGGGCCCATCCACTCGGCGCCGGTGCGCGCCAGGTAGTCGTTCGTGGTGACGAGGTGCGTGCCCTTGCCGGCGAGCGCGTTGAGCGCCAGCGCCAGGGTGGCGACGAGCGTCTTGCCCTCGCCGGTCTTCATCTCGGCGATGCGCCCGTAGTGCAGGGCGGCGCCGCCGATGAGCTGCACGTCGTAGTGCCGCTGGCCCAGGAAGCGCTTGGCCGACTCGCGGGTGAGCGCGAACGCCTCGGGCAGCAGGTCCTCGAGGCTCTCGCCGCCCTCCTGGTGCCTGCGCCTGAGCTGCGCGTAGGCCGCGGCGAGGTCCTCGACCTTCTCGACCTCGGGCTCGAGCGCGTTGACCCGGCTCACGACCTCGCCCTGGAGGCGCTTGACCTCGCGGTCGTTGTTGTCGAAGAGCTTCTGGACGAAACCGAACATCAGTCCCTCTCGGCGGGCGCCTGCGGGCGTGCCCGTGCGGGGGCCGGCGCGGGTCGGCCCGGGCGGCGCGGGCATGTGCTCTCGCGGCCGTCAGACAGCCTAACACCTGACCGCCGGCCGCCCGTGTCGGGGGCGGCCCGGGTGGCGTTGGGACCGGTTCGCGGGCGGCCCGGGCGGCGGGCGGACCGGTCCGCGGGCGGGCTGGGCGGCGGGCGCCCTAGCGCGCGGGCACCCTCACGACCGTGAGCGCGTTCGAGCCGTAGCGGTGGAGCCGCGCCGGCGCGCCCTCCAGGCCGGGCGGCAGCGCGGGCGCGAAGCCGGTCGGGTGCTGCAGCACGTAGACGCCGCCCGGCCTGGCGGCGCCGGAGGCCAGCACGCCGAGGAAGGCCTCGCGCAGGTCGAGGGGGTAGGGGGGAGCCGCGAACACGACGTCGAACTGGCCAGGGTGCTCGGCGGCGTAGGCCAGGGCGTCGCCGCGCACGACCCGCACGGGCAGCCCCAGGCTGCGGGCGTTGCGCGCGATCACCGCCGCGGCCTCCTTGGCGAGCTCGACGCAGACGACGTCGAAGCCGCGGCTGGCGGCCTCGAGGCCGACGGCGCCGGAGCCCGCGTAGAGGTCTAGGAACCGCCCCCTGGGCTCGAAGGCGACGATGTCGAAGAGTGCCTCGCGGAGGCGCGCCGGGCTGGGACGCGTCCCCCGGCGCGGCGTCTCGATGGCGCGTCCCTTGGCGCTGCCGCCGATGATGCGAGGCCTGGACATGCGCGCAGGGTAACCGCGGCGAGCTTCGTCCGCCGGCGCAACGGGGCCGCTGCGTCGCACGGTCCGCTGGCGCGGGCCCCTCCACGGCACCGGCGAGGGCCGCCCGCCGCGTGCGCGCGGAGGACACGGCCCGGCCCGGCCGGCTCGGGGCGCCGGGGTAGAGTGGGGGACCGTGATCCGCAGCCTAGCGGCCGACGAGCTGCCGTGGTTCGTGGGCCGCGCGCTCGCCTTCCTCGGCCACTCCGACCCGCAGGGGCTGGCGCTCAGGCTCGCCGCGCGCTTCGGGGACCCGCGGGCCGACGCGCGCGGCTGCCGCGTGCTGGCGCGAGCCGGCACCGCGCCGTGCGCCGGCGTCCACGTCCTGGCGCCGCACCCGGACGACGACGCCAGGCGCGTCGAGCTCTCGAGCCCCTGGCACGACGACGACCCCGAGGCGTTCGCCGAGCTGGTGGCCCACGTGCTGGCCGGCCACGACCACGACTCGGCGCTGCTGCGCCTCGACGCGGTGCCGCGGCGCAGGCGCGACGAGCTGGCCGCGCGCCTGGCGACCCTCGGCTTCCGGCCCGAGGAGGTCACGCTGATGAGCTTCGACCTCTCGCAGGTGCCGCCGCTGGGGAGCCCCCTGCTGCTCGAGGCCTGGTCGGAGGAGGCCGACAGGCGCTTCCGGTCCTTCTACGCCGGCGCCGAGGACCGGCCCGTCACCGACGCCGGCTGGGCCTACCTGAAGCGCAGGCACGGGCCGTTCCAGCCCGACCTGTGGTTCCTGGCCCGCGAGACCCTCGACCAGGAGCCGGTCGGTTACGCCTTCTGCGGGCTCGTGGCCAGGCGCGTCGACGGGCGGTACACGCTCGACGCCGTGGGCGTCGCGCGGGAGCTGCGCGCCGACTCGGCGATGCTCAGGCGCCTCGTGATCTCGGTCCTGCAGGAGCTGGCCTCGTTCTCGCCGGTCGGCGCCGTCGACGCCGAGGTGTCCCTGAGCGACGGGAAGCTCGGCGACATCCTCAGGCTCGTGGGCTTCGCCCCCGTGATGCGCTCGCCGGTGCTGGTGAAGCGCCCGGCCTAGGCGCCGTTGGGGCGGACCGCCCGGCCGCCGGGGGAGGGGCCCGCCTAGCGGCCGTGCCGGGGCAGGTACTTCTCCCAGATCGGGTCGATGTCCGGCATGACGCCGTAGGCGCTCGTGAACATGAAGCGCGGCGCGTACGGCTGACGCCGCAGGCGCATGCGGGCCTCCTCCGGGGTGCGGTCGCGCTTGCGGGCGTTGCACGCCTTGCAGCAGGCGACGACGTTCTCCCACGTCGTCGGCCCGCCGCGGCTGCGGGGCACGACGTGGTCGAGCGTGAGGTCGTGGGTGCGCCTGCCGCAGTACTGGCAGACGTGGTCGTCGCGGCGGAAGACGTTCTTGCGGTTGAAGGCCACGCGCTGGCGGAACGGCGTGCGCACGAAGCGCTTCAGCCTGATCACGCTGGGGACGGGGAAGACGGCGCTGGGCGACCTCAGCACCTTGCCCGACTCCTCGACGCGCTCGGCGACCTCGTGCATGAGCAGCGATACGGCGCGCTTGACCGAGCAGACGTGCAGCGGCTCGTAGCTGGCGTTGAGGATCAGGACGCGGCCGGAGTTGAGGTTCGACAGGGGCGTGCCGAGGGAGGCGCCCGCGAGGGCCGCACCGCCACCTGGCGAGCCGTCGACGACGTCGTCCTCGGGCTCGGCGAGCAGGCGTTCCAGGTCTAGGTCAGCGTGGTGGTCGGCCGCGCACCTCCGGTCACGCCGCGCATCATAACCGCGTCGGAGCGGCGGACGCGTGGCCGAGCGGGCCGAGCGCCCGGGCGGGCGCCGAGGTCGCGCGCGCCTGCTGGGCGCGCGGGCCAGCCGCGCGGGGGCCTAGCGACGCTCCAGGGCCAGCTCGACGAGGCGCTCGATGAGCTCCGGGTAGGAGACGCCGGCCGCCTGCCAGAGGAGCGGGTACATGCTGTGCCGCGTGAAGCCGGGGATCGTGTTGATCTCGTTGACGAGCAGCCGACCGTCGGGCAGGTAGAAGAGGTCGACGCGGGCGAGCCCGGCGGCGTCGACGGCGGCGAACGCGCGCAGCGCCATGGCGCGGGCGCTGCGGGCGACCTCCTCGGGCACGTCCGCCGGGACGATGAGGTCGGCCAGGCCGTCGGTGTACTTGGCCTCGTAGTCGTAGAAGGCGGCGGCGCCGTCGCGCACGCGGACCTCGCCCACGCCGCTCGCTACGGGCCTGTCGTTGCCCAGCACCGCGACCTCGAGCTCCCTCGCCCCCACCGCGGCGGCCTCTACGATCGCCCGCCTGTCGAAGCCGAGCGCGGCGGCCACGGAGGCCCGCAGGTCGGCGGGGTCGTCGACGCGCGAGACCCCGATCGACGAGCCGAGGTTCGCCGGCTTCACGAACACGGGCGTGCCGAGCTCGCGCGCCGGCGCCAGGGCGGCCTCGGGGTCGCTCGCGAAGGCGTGGCGCGTCACGCCGCGGTGCTCGACCTGCGGCAGGCCGGCCGCGGCGAACACGGCCTTCATCGCCAGCTTGTCCATCGACACGGCGCTGCCCAGCACGTCGCTGCCGACGAAGGGCAGGCCCATGAGCTTGAGGAGACCCTGCACGCTGCCGTCCTCGCCGAAGGGCCCGTGGAGGAGCGGGAAGACGACGTCGAACGAGCCGCCGGCGTCGGTGAGGCTGCGCGCCAGGGCGGCGGTCCGCGCGGGCTCGGCGTCGCCGGCGGCGCCGGCGGTCCTCGGCGCTTCCGCGTCCGCGTCGCGGTCGCCCGGGGCGCCGCGGGTCGGCCGTCCCGGACAGGCCCCGCCTCCTTCCGCCGGGTCCCCGACGGGCCGCCCGCCCCTCGCCTCGCCGTTCGGCAGGGGCGGGGGAGCCGCGCCCAGGAGGCGAGCCGACGCCTCGAGCCCCAGCGCGGCGCCGTCGCGGCCGATGACCAGGGGCACGACCTCGAGCCGCGGCGAGGCGCTCACGGCCTCGAGGACCGAGCGCGCCGAGGCGAGCGAGACCTCGTGCTCCTCGGAGCGCCCGCCGCAGAGGAGCAGGACCCGCCGGGCGCTCACCGGCGGGACCCGTCCGGAGCGGCCGGCCAGGCGGTGGGGTCGATGTGCATGTTGCACATGATGTGCATGTTATGGCCGGTGCCCACGCGGGTCAAGGGCGCGCCCCGGCTCACGCCCGCCACGACGGCTCGCGCTTCTCGAGGAAGGCGCGGACGCCCTCGCGGATCTCGTCGCCCGCGCGGATGGCCACGTTGACCTCGACGGCGGCCGCCAGGCCCTCCTCGAAGGTCAGGCCGGGCAGCCTAGCGAGCAGGCCCTTCGTCGCCGCCAGGGAGCCGGGGGCGTTCCGCGCCAGGCGCCGCGCCAGCGCCACCGCGGCCTCCAGGACCGGCGTCTCCTCGACCACGCGGTTCACGAGGCCGATCTCGGCCGCCCGGCTCGCGTCGACCAGGTGCGCGCCCAGCAGCAGCTCGCGGGCGTGCTTCTCGCCGACCTGGCGCAGCAGCAGCACGGCGACGAGCGCGGGCACGAAGCCGATGCGGGTCTCCGTGTAGCCGAGCCGCGCCTCGGGGGCGGCCAGGGCCACGTCGCAGGCCGTGACGATGCCCGCCCCGCCGGCCACCGCCGGACCGTTCACGGCCGCGACCACCGGCTTGGGGCAGCTGTGGATGGCGGTCAGGAGCCCGGCGAGCTGGAGCGTGTCCTCCCGGTGCTGCTCGCGCGTGAGGGCGGCCGTCGCCTCCAGCTCGCGCAGGTCGAGCCCGGCGCAGAACGCCTCGCCGGCGCCGGTGATGACCACGGACCGCACGGCGTCGTCCGCCTCGGCGTCCGCCAGCGCCGCGCGCAGCTCCTCGCGCAGCGCGCGCGAGAGGGCGTTCCTGACCGCCGGGCGGTCGAGGGTCAGCACGCGCACGGGCCCGTCGTCGTGGATGGTCACGTCAGGCATGGGGCGATCGTACGCGCGCCGAGAGGGCGAGGGACGCGGGAAAGCTCGCCGACCTAGCCCGTGCGAAGCTTCCGACGGCCGCGCGCCGGCCCGGCGGCATACGCTCCTGGCACGGCCCTCCCGGGCCCGTGATGCGGAGGTGAAGGTGACCCCGAAGCGTCTCAGCCTCGTCGCCCTGGCGGCGGTCGCCGCCCTGGTCCTGTCGTCGTGCGCCCCGGGCGCGCGCATGCTCTCGGCCCCCACGTTCGCGCTCGACGCGCGCGGCTCCGGCTTCGTGCGCATCGACCCGCCAGGCGTGGGCGACGGCTCCGCCCTCTTCCGCCTCTCCCTCGTCGCCCAGAACCCGAACCCCTTCGCGCTGCGCCTCTCCGCGCTCGAGGGCGACCTGTTCCTCCAGGACGTGCGCGCCGCCGCCGTCAGCTTCCGCGGCGGGCTCGAGCTGCCGGCCAGCGGCTCCTCGCGCGTCGTCGTCGACGTGCGCGTGCCGCTCGCGGCCGCGCCGGCCCTGCTCGAGTCGCTGGCGAACGTTCTGGGCGGGGGGAGGGCGCGCTACCGCGTCGACGCCTCCGTGGCCGTGGAGGTGCTCGGCACCACGCAGCGCTTCCCGCGCTTCACGCTCGTCGAGGGCTCCCTCGAGACCGGCCTCGCCCTCGTGGCGCCGAGCGTCGCCCTCGGCTCCGCCAGCCTGCGCGTCGAGGGCCTGAACCGCGTCGCCGTCGACATGGAGCTGAACGTCACGAACCCCGGCCCGATCGGCTACCTGCTCTCCTCGCCACAGCTCGTGCTGCAGGTCGGCGGGCAGGACGCCGCCGTCGCCCGCCTCGAGCCGGTGCCCGTGCCGGCGAACGGCAGCGCCGTCGCCACGCTGTCCTTCGCGTTCGACCCGTTCCGCCTCGGCTCGGCGCTGGCCGATCAGGTGCGCGCCGCCGCCGCCGGAGGCGGCCTGGCCGTCACGCTGCGGGGCGGCTGGGGCCTCGACGCCGCTGGCATCGCCACGCTCGACCTCAGCCCGACCCGCCTCCTCGAGGCCGTCGTGCGCTAGGGGCGCCGCGCCGCCCCGGCAACCACCAGTTCCAGCGGCCGGCGAGCAGCATCAGCGAGGGCACGAGGGCGAGACGCACCAGCGTGGCGTCGAGGACGATGGCCACGGTGAGCCCGAGGCCGAGCGCCTTGATCAGCTCGACGTGGCTGAACATCAGGATCGCGAACACCGTGACCATGACGGCCGCGGCGCTGGTGATCACGCCGCCCGTCGCCGCCACGGCGTGCACCACGGCGTCGCGGTCCGACAGGCCGCGCTCGTGGCCCTCGCGTATGCGCGACACCAGGAACACCTCGTAGTCCATCGACAGGCCGAACACCATCGCGAAGACGAAGAGCGGGGCCGACGTGTCGACGAAGCCCAGCGTGGCGTCGCCGACGAGGCCCGCCAGGGCGCCGTCCTGGAAGGTCAGCACCAGCACGCCGAAGGCGGCGGCCACCGTCAGCGCGTTGAGCAGCACGGCCTTCAGGGGGATCAGCAGCGAGCGGAACGCCCGGCCCAGCAGCAGGGTCGTGGCCAGCCCCACCACGGCCAGGGCCAGCGGGAAGCGCCCGTAGACGGCCCGCGCCGACTCGAGGTGCTCGACGTACCGGCCGCCCACCAGGCCCGTGAGGCCGGTCGACGCCAGGGACGCCCGCAGGCGCTCCAGCAGCTCGGCGCCCGCCGCCGGCGTCAGGGCGGCGTCCGGCAGCACCCTGAGCAGGGCGTAGCGTCCCGTCTCGCTCACCGTGGCCTCCACCAGCGGGGCGACCTCGCTGCGCCGCGCGGTCTCGGCCGAGGCGTAGAACTGGTAGAGGAGCAGCCGCGGCACGCTGCGCAGGGCGAACGGCGAGACGACGGTCTTGACCCCGGGCAGGCCCGTGAGCGCGCGGTCGAGCAGCGACACCGACCGCACGCCAGCGGGAGAGAAGAAGCCGGCGTCGCCCAGGTCGACGACGACGTCGAAGGGCGCCAGCAGCCCGGCCAGGCCCTCGTCGGCGAGCGCCTCGACCACCCGGCGCGCCTCGGTCTCGGGCGACATGCCGCGCGCGCCCGGCTCGCCCACCTGCAGCCGCAGCGCCGGCAGGGCCAGGGCGACGAGCACGACCACCCCGGCCACCGCCCACAGGGCGGGGCGCCCGAGGATCCTGTCGGCCTGGCGGCGCCAGAAGCGGCGGCTGCGGGTGCCCGGCCGCCGGCGCGACACGCGCAGCCTGTCGACGTTCTCCCCCAGGAGGGCCAGCGTCGCCGGCACGGCCGTGATCGCCACCAGCACGGCGACCACGAGCACCACGGTCGTCGCCACGCCTATCGAGCGGATGAACCCCACCGGCGGCACCAGCAGCGAGAGCAGCGCCAGGACGACGGTGAGGCCGCTGAAGGCCACGGCCTTGCCCGCCTCCCTCGTCGTGCGCTCGGCGGCGTCGCGCGCCCCCAGGCCGGCGGCCAGCTCCTCGCGGAAGCGGGTCACCATCAGGAGCGCGTAGTCGATGCCCGTGGCGAGGCCGAGCATCGTGACCACGGTGCGCGTGAAGACCGCGAACTCCAGCGCCTGGCCGACCGCGAACAGCAGGGCGGAGGAGACGACGACGGTCGTCACCGCGGAGACCAGCGGCAGCCCGGCCGCCACGACCGCGCCGAACGCCAGCAGCAGGATCGCCAGCGACAGCGGGAGGCCGTAGAGCTCGGCGCGCCTGGCGTCGCGCTGGCTCACCTCCTCGACCTCCATGAGCGTGGCCACGCCGCCGGCGAGCTCGAAGGTCGCCGCCGGCGCGTCCGCGAACGCCCGCCGCACCGCGTCCACGGTCGCGCGGGCGTCGTCCTGCGACTGGGGCTCGAGGCCGACGACGAAGAGGGCCCGCCCGGCGGCGTCGCCGCCCGCGCCCAGGCCCGCGGCGCCGCTCCCGTCCCGCACGTAGGCGACGCCGGGGAGCGCGGCCACCGCCTCCGCGGTCCGCCCCGCCGCCTCGCGGAACGCGGCCCCGCCCGCGCCAGCGGCCGGCGTGGCGACGGCGACGAGCACCTCGCCCTGAGGGAGAGCGAACTCGCTGCCGAGGAGGTCGGCGACGCGGCGGGCGACGCCCGTCGCCGGCGGCTCCGGCTCGGCCGTCAGCACCTCGCCCACGCGCGCCGCGAAAGGCGCCGCGGCCAGGGCGAGCAGCAGCCAGGCGGCCAGGACGCGGCGCGGGTGGCGCGCTACGGTGCGGGCCAGGGGCGCGAACACCGTCGGCGGTCAGACGCTGAGGAAGCGCTCGATGTCGGCCTTGACCTGCGGTCCCGCCGTCTCGCCGGCCACGCGCCCGTCGCGCAGGAACACCACGCGGTCCGCGGCCTGCGCCGCGACGGGGTCGTGCGTGACCATGACGACGGTCCAGCCGTGGGAGTCGACCCCGTCGCGCAGCAGGGAGAGCACCTCGGCGCCGGTCCTGCTGTCGAGGTTGCCCGTCGGCTCGTCGGCGAGGACGACGGCGGGGTCGTTGATCAGCGCCCGCGCCAGGGCCACCCGCTGCCGCTGGCCGCCCGAGAGCTGGCGCGGACGGTGCTCGAGCCGGTCGGCGATCCCCAGGCGCGCCGCCAGCTCCTCGAGCCTGGCGGCGGCCTCCTCGCTCCTGCCGGCCACCTCGGCCGGCAGGAGGACGTTCTCCCTGGCCGTGAGGTTGGGGATCAGCTCGAAGGACTGGAAGAGGAACCCGAGCCTGTCGCGGCGGAGCGCCGTCAGCTCGTCGTCCGACATGCCGGCGGTGGACCTCCCCTCGATGGCCACGCTGCCCGAGTCGGGCGCGTCGAGCAGGCCGATGAGGTGGAGCAGCGTCGACTTGCCGCTCCCGCTCGGGCCCATCACGGCGACGAACTGGCCGCGCGGGACGAGCAGCGTCACGCCCTGCAGCGCCGCGATGCGCTCGTCGCCGAGGGCGTAGGTCTTGTGGAGGTCGGTGGCGGCGAGGGCGAAGCGCCCGGCGGGCTGCGGGCCGGGCGAGGCGGGCGTGTCAGGCATGTTGGCTCCAGTTCGCCAGCGCCCTGGCGGGCGCGAGCTGTCCGGCGCGCCGCGCCGGCAGCAGGGAGGCTACCAGCCCCACCAGCGGCGAGGCCAGCAGCGCCAGCAGCGCCAGGGACGCGGGGAACACGGGCTCGAGTCGGAAGCCCGTCACGGCGCCGGCGCCGGTGGTGACGACGCGGGCCAGCAGCAGCCCGAAGGCCGCGCCGACGGCGCCGCCTATCGCGGTGATGACGATGCCCTCGGCGACGACGAGCCGCCTGAGCCCGGCCCTCGTGAGGCCGATCGTGCGCAGCACGGCGATCTCGTGGCCGCGGCTGACCAGGTTCATGCCCAGGGTGTTCGCGACGCCGAGCACGGCCACGATCAGGGCGATCACCAGCAGGACGCGCGTCGTCGCGAACGCCTGGTCGGTGATGCGCAGGACGTTGCGGCGGTAGTCGACGTTGAGCGTCGCGTCGAGGTAGAGGTCGGGGAACTCCTCGAGCAGGCGCTCGCGCACCGCCGCGGGGTCTTCGCCGGGGTCGACGGTGAGGATGAAGAGGTCGGGCGTGCCGCCCCCGAAGTCGGGCAGCCGCTCGATGCTCGCCAGCACCGACTCGCCGCCGCCCGTGAAGTCGACGATCACGCCGGCGACAGGGAACTCCTCGAACCCGCGGGAGGTGCGCAGGGCGATGGTGTCGCCGACGTCGAAGCCGTGGCGGTCGAGCATCGTGTTCGAGACGAGGACGGCGTCGCCGCGCTCCAGGGCCGCGTGCCCGCTCACCGGGTCGCCGTGGCCGGGGATGTACTGCAGGCTGCCGAAGCCCGACTCGGGGTCGAAGCGCTCGGGGTCGGCCAGGACCACCGCGATCGACCGGCCCCGCGGCTGCTCCTCGCTCCTGAACCGCACGAGGCGTATGCCGACGCCGCTGGCGACGTCGACGCCGGGCACGGCCTCGGCCCGGGCGGCGAAGTCCGCCGGGAAGCTCACCGGCGTCGTGACGTAGAGGTCGCCGACGACGGTCGTGTCCATCCACGAGGCGATGGCGTCGTTGATGCTCGCGACCATCGAGCCCACGCCGATCACGAGGCCGGTCCCCACGACCACGGTGCCGATGGCCACGCCGTTGCGCGGCGCGTTGCGCTCGGCGAAGCTCACGGCCAGGCGGCCGGGCGCGCCGAAGAGGCGCAGCAGGGCGGGCCTCAGCAGGCGCAGCACCGGCCCGAGCAGGCCCGGGGCGGCCAGGGAGACGCCGGCGAAGAACAGGGCCAGCGCCACGCACACGGCCACCAGGGCAGCGAACGGGGAGAAGGGCACGAGCGCCAGCCCGGCGCCCACGAGCATCAGCGCCGCGCCGAGCCAGACGAGGCGCCTGTCCGGCGCCGGCTCCGGGCGCTGCACCGCGGCCATGGGCGCGGTACGCGAGGCGCTCCAGGCCGGCAGCACGCCGGCCACCAGCGCGGCGAAGACGCCGAGCACGCTGGCCAGGAGCACGCTGCGCACCGGCACCACCAGCGTGCGGAACTCGAAGCCCAGCGTGGCGGCGTTCAGCGCGGTCACGACGTAGGAGAGCAGCAGGCCCAGCAGCACGCCGGCGACGATGCCGAGCGCCGCGAGCGCCAGGGCCTCGTAGAGCGCCAGCCGCATCACGGCCCGCCTCGTCAGGGCGATCGTGCGGAGCAGCGCGTGCTCGCGCGTGCGCTCGACGACCGAGGCCATGAACGTGTTGTAGGCGAGGAAGGCGCCGAGGGCGAGCAGGGTGGCCGCCAGCACCGACAGACCCGACTGCAGCGTCTCGGTGAAGCCGGCCGCGAAGTCGCCGGTGACGGCGGGGAGAGTGACGGCGAGGTCGTCGCCCACCAGGGCCTGCAGGCCCTCCCTCACCTCGTCGACCTGCCCGGCCTCGGCCACGAGCACCTCGATCAGGGAGACGCGCCCCCGCAGGTTCACGAGCTCCTGGACGTCGCTGATGTGCATGACGCCGACGCGTCCGCCGTTCGTGCTGGCGGCGCCGACGCCGTCGTCGAGGAGGCCCGTGACCGTCAGCTCGGCGCGCCCGGCGGCGAACAGGAAGGGGACCACGTCCCCCACCTCGATGCCGCGCAGCGCGGCGAAGCCGTCGGCGACGGCGATGCCGTTCGTCCCGGCCCGCGGCAGGCTGCCGGCGGACAGCTCGACTGGCAGGTCCTCGGCGGCCTCGGTGACGCGTCCCTGCACCTGGAAGCCGCTGTCGACGCCGGGGATCGCCGACCGCTCGAACTCCTCCACGGCGCGCTCCGGCTCGGCGCGCGTGTTCAGCACGGGGTAGGCGGCCGCCACGCCGGGGTAGGAGGCGACCTCGCCGAGCACCGGCTCGGCGGGGAAGACGAGGCGTCCCGAGGCGCCCGGCGTGACCACGAGGTCGGCCTTGCCGGCCGCGGCCTGCAGGGTGCTGCGGAGGTTCGCCTCGACGTTGTCGCCCACCGACAGCGTCGTGAGGACGGCGGCGATCCCGAGGCCGATGCCGAGCACCGTGGCCAGGGAGCGCCAGGGGTGCCTGAGCAGGTTGCGCCAAGCGAGCCTCGACAGCGTGCTCACCGCGCCAGTGTACCGGCGCGCTGCACGCCGGGCGTCCCCGCTCTCGCGGAGACCTAACCGTGGCGTGTTACCTTCGCCTCGCGACGGGGCCGCAGCCAGCGGCCCGACAGGCTGCCGGCGAGGACGGCCCGGCCGGGCCCCGCCGCGCCAGGGAAGGCGAGCTGCCTGCGGTGAACATCCTCTTCGTAGCCGACGACCTCTACCCCGGCTTCGGCGGCCAGGCCAAGGCCACCGAGGGGCACATCGAGGCCCTGCTGGCGCGCGGCCACGCGGTGAGGGTGATCGCCGGCGCCGAGCCGCGGCCCAGCCGCCCGCCTCCCGGGGTGCTCGTCGAGAGGCTGCCGTCGTGGCGCCTGGGCGCCGCTCAGACGCGCTTCGCGCACCCGCTGGTGAGCCGCATCGCCCCGCACGTCAGGTGGGCCGACGTCGTCCACGCCAACACCCCGGCCGCCCTCACGGCCGTGGTGGCGCACCTCGCGCGCCGCCGCGGCGTGCCCGTGGTGATGGGCGTGCACGCGCAGCTCGAGACCTCCACGCTGCAGGCGCCGCTAGTGGGGCCGCTCGTGGAGAGGTTCCTCACCGGCTGGTACCGCTACCTCTTCGGCCTCGCCGACCTGCTCGTGACGCCCACCCCCTACGCCGCACGGCTCGTCACCCACTTCACCGACAGGGAGCCGGTGCCGGTGTCCAACGGCATCGACCTCGGCGCCTGGGAGGGGCTGGCCCCGCGAGCCGCCGGCGACGGGACCCGCCGCCTGGCGTTCGTCGGCCGGCTGTCGCCCGAGAAGCGCCCCCTCGACCTGCTGCCCCTGATGCACGAGCTGCCCGCGAGCTACCGCCTCACCGTCGCGGGCCACGGTCCCCTGGAGCCGGAGATGCGCCAGGCCGTGGCGCGGCGGGGCCTCTCCTCCCGCGTCGACCTGCTCGGCTTCGTCGGGGAGCGGGAGAAGCTCGAGCTCCTGTGCGCGACCGAGGCGTTCCTGATGCCGTCTCCCGCCGAGCTGCAGAGCATAGCCACGCTCGAGGCCATGGCCTCCGGCGCCGCCGTGGTCGCCTGGGGCTACGCCAGCAGCGCCGTGCCCTCGCTGGTGCAGGAGGCGGGCGGCGGCGTTGTCGTGCCGCCCGGCGACCCCCGCCGCCAGGCCGCGGCGATCGTCGCGCTCATGGAGGACGAGCGCGCGCTGGCCGAGGCGCGGGCGAACGCCAGGGCCTACGCCCGCACGCACGACGTAGCGCTGAGCGCGGCGCGGCTCGAGGAGCTCTACGGCGGCCTGGTCGCGGCGGCGCGGCGGCGCGGCGGCCACCGCGCGGCGGCGCGCGCCGCGGACGCCCGCCTCGCGCGGGCCGCCGGCGCCGAGGCCCGCGGCGCCAGGGGGCGCCTGCCGCAGGGCGAGGGCGCCAGGACGTGATCGTCGCCGTCACCGGCGCCACCGGCGGGCTCGGCCGGGCGTTGGTGCGGCTCCTCACGTCCGCCGGGCACAGGGTGAGGGCGGCGGTGCGCACGCCCGCGCAGGCCGAGCTGGCCGCGGCGCTCGGCGCCGAGCCCGTGCAGGTCGACCTCACGAGGCCGGAGACGCTGCCCGGTCTGGTGGCCGGGGCAGCCGTCGTGCACCACCTCGCCGCCTGGATGGGCCGTCCGCCCGGCCTCGCGCGCGCCGTGAACGTCGACGGCACCCGCGCCGTGGCGCGGGCCGCCGCGGAGGCGGGCGCCCGCCGGCTCGTGCTGGCCAGCAGCATCGCCGTCTACGGGCCCGTCGCGGGGGGCGTCGTCACCGAGAGCACGCCCCTGCGCACCGTCGGCGACCCCTACGGCGACTCGAAGGTCGCCGGCGAGGCGGCGGCGAGGGAGGCCCTGGCGGGCAGCGGCACCGAGCTCGTGGTCCTCAGGCCGACGATGATCTACGGCCCCGCCTCGGGCTCGTGGACGCTGGCGCCCGTCGCCGCGCTGCGGCGGGGCCTGCCGGTGCTCCTCGGCGACGGCTCCGGCCTCCTCGACGTCGTCTACGTCGACGACGTGGCCGCGGCGTTCGCCGCGGCGGGCGAGGCGCCCGGCGCCGGCGGGCTGGCGCTGAACGTCGGCGGCGAGAGCGTGACGGCCAGGGAGTTCTTCGGGGCCTACGCGCGCATGCTCGGGGTGCCCCTGCGCGGCGTGCCGGCCTGGCTGGCGCGCGCCGGCGCGGCCGCAGCCGGCCGCGTCACGGCGCTGCTCCCCGGCGTCGACGCGTTCGCGCCGGAGACCATCGGCACGCTGCTGAGCCGCGCCACGTTCGACCACGGCGCCGCCGCGCGCGTCCTCGGCTACCGCCCGCGGGTGGGGCTGCACGAGGGGATGAGCCGCACCGCCGCCTGGCTGCGCGAGGCGGGTCTGGCGCCGGGGCCGCGCTCGGCGCTCGTGGTGGGCGCCTCCTCCGGCCTGGGCCGCGCGGTCGCCGACGAGCTGGCCCGCCGCTACGTGCGCGTCTACGCCGCCGACATGGCGCCGGCCTCGCCGGTGGCCCGCGACGCGGGTCCCGCCCCAGTGGACCACCTCGCCGTCGACGCCACCTCGCAGGAGGACCTCGCCCGCGCCGTCGGCGAGGTGGAGGCGCGCGAGGGCCACCTCGACCTGCTCGTGACGACGGTCGGGTCGCTGAGGCCCGGCTCGCTGGAGTCGCAGCCGTGGGAGGACGTCACGGCGCAGCTCGAGCTCAACGCGCTCGCGCCCGTCCTGGCGGCGCGGGCGGCCGCGCCCGGCATGAGGGCGCGCGGGCGGGGGCGCATCGTGAACGTCAGCTCGACGAACGCGCTCCTCGCCACGCCGTTCATGGGTGCGTACTCGGCGGGGAAGGCCGCGCTGGAGAGCTTCACCGACGCTCTGCGCCTGGAGCTGAGGCCGTTCGGCGTCGACGTCGTGCTGGTACAGCCCGGCGCGATGCGCACGGGCTTCGCCGAGCGGGCCAAGGAGCTGCTCGACGCCGAGGCGGGCCGGTCCGGGGAGCCGTGGGCGGCCTACCTCAGGCGGCTGAAGGACTCGGGGCTGTGGGGCGAGGCCCGCGCCGCGGACCCCGCCGAGGTGGCGCGCGTCGTCGCCCGCGTGGCCCTGTCCAGGCGCCCGCCCGCCCGCGTGGCCGGCACCAGGGAGGTGCCGCTGCTGCGCGCGTTCGCCGCGCTGCCCGACGCCCTCAAGGACGAGGTGTTCGTGAGACCGCTGGGTCTGCGCCGTCCCCGCGCACGGCGCGCCGGGCGGGGCGCCTGAGCCACCGCGGCGGCCGGCGGGAGAGCAGCAGCCAGGCGCACAGCGGCCCGAGCAGGTAGGCGACGTAGAACGTGCCGGCGCGCCACAGCGCGACGGGCGCGGCGATCGAGGCCGCGTCGGCGCTCGAGTCGACGACGAGGCCGACCATCAGCTCGGTGAAGCCGGAGGCGCCAGGCGTGGGGACGAAGAAGCCGACGAGCGAGATGATCGAGAGCACGGAGAGGACGTCGAGGAGCCGCGCCTGCGCCCCGTAGGTCGCCAGCAGGGCCCACAGCAGGATGAAGTTCGCCAGCCAGCCGACGATGTTCACGCCGTGCAGGTAGGCGAACCTCGTCAGGGGCAGGTCCCTGAACGCGACGGCGCTCACGTAGTACTCGCGCCCCATGCGCGCGAGCCGGTCGCGGAAGCGGCGCAGCGGACGCCACCTCGTCGCGCGCCGCATGACGCCGTAGAGCGCGCCGGGGAAGCGCGCCAGGACGATGGCGCCGACGAGCGCTAGGGCCGCGGCGGCGATCGCGAGCGCGGTGACGAAGGGCGGCAGGGCCAGGGGGCTCACCGCCACGATGTACACGAGGCCCACGGGGATCAGCACGCCGAGGGCCGCCAGGTCGAGCACGAAGAGCTGCACGGCGACGCCGACGCTGGTGCCGAGGGGCACCCCGGAGCGCTCGAGGGCCAGGACCAGACCGGGCGCCCCGCCGGTGCCCGACGGGGTCATCGCCGAGCCGAACACCTGACCCACGTGGGCCGTGAAGGCCTCCCAGGGCCCGAGCCTGTGCCCCTGCGCCCCGACGAGCGCCTGGATCTTGGCCACGGGCGCGATCCACAGCAGGACCAGGCTCAACACGCTGACGACGGCGAGGTCCGTGCGCAGCTCGGCGGCGGCGTAGGTGGCCGGCGAGAAGATCGACTCGCGGGTCGCCAGGTAGAGCCCGCCGCAGCCCAGGAGCAGCGAGAGCGCGAACAGGCCGACGAGCCGCTTCACGACGCCGCCCTCGCGCCCGCGGCGGCGAGGCTCGCCGCGTCGACGCCGGCGAAGGCCCCGGGCGCCAGCAGCGCGGGGTCGACCTCGCCGGAGAGCGCCAGCCGCGCCAGGAACCGACCCACCCCCTGTGACATGCCGCCGAAGTCTAGCGCGGCGGCGGACGCTCGCGCCGCGGCGAGGCGCGCCGGGTCGTCCCGCCAGGCGGCGACGACCGCCGGCAGCGCGGCGAACGAGCCGGCGTGCTCGCCCAGGCCCCGCGAGGCCAGGAACCTGACGACGGCCCGCTCGTTGAGGCCGGCGTAGCTCGCGGTCACCACGGGCCTGCCCACCGCCAGCGCCTCCATCGTCGAGGCGGGGCCGGCCTTGCCCACCATCAGGTCGCAGGCCGCGAGGGGCACCTCCATGCGCTCGACGAACCCCAGGACCCTCACGCGCTCCGTCAGGCCCGCCGCGTCGGCCGCCGACCGCAGGCGCGCGGCCAAGGCCCCGTTGCGGCCCGTGGCGCAGAGGACGGCGGCGCCGCCCCGCGCCATGGCCAGGACCGCCTCCGCCACCTCGTCGCCGGCCACGCCCTCCGCGCCCAGGCTCACGAGCACCACGAAGCCGTCACCCAGGCCCAGCTCGCGCCGCGCCGCCTCGCGGTCGGGGGGCTCGTGGAAGCGGCGCGCGACGGGGTAGCCGGCGACGTGCACCGCGGCCGGGGGCACCCCGAGCCTGACGAGGTCCCCCTTGGCCGCCGCCGAGGGCGCGAGCACCGTCTCCGCGCCCGGTGCCGACCAGAGCGCGCTGGCGTCGAAGGGCTCGGTGGCGAACACGACCACGCGGCTCCGCAGGCCGTGCCTCAGCCTCGCCTCGGTGAAGGCGGTGGCGAGCCAGCCGTGGTTCACGACCACGAGCGCCGGCGGCGCCGCGTCGAGGGCCGCCGTGACCCGCCGCGTGAAGCCGCGCAGCACGGCGCCCTGCACGGCGCGGCTGACGGCCGGGGCGGCGTCCAGCGCCGCCTGCGCCGCCCGCACCAGCCGGGGACGGGCCAGCATGGCGCGCCAGCCCGCCTTGTGGCGCGCGTCGAGGCGCGGGGCGTGCTCGGCCATGACGTCGACGACGCGGGGCGCGAGGGCGCCGCCCGCCGCCGCGGCCACGGCCTCGGCCATCGCCCTGGCCGTGGCCACGTGCCCGCCGCCGGCGGCGATCGTCGCCAGCAGGACCTCGCGCGGACCGCCCATCAGTCCTTCCCGGCGTGCAGAGCCTCCACGGCCAGCCGGAGGCCCTCCCGCCAGCTGACCCGCGGGCGGTAGCCGAGCTCCCTGACCGCGTGCTCGATCGAGAAGTGGACGTCGTGGGCCATCAGCCCGGCGCGGTACCTGGTCATCGGCGGCTCGGTGGCCGGGAACAGGGCTCGCCACGTGGCCTCGACGCCCGTCGCGATCGCCCTGACGGGCCGGCGCGGCACGTTGAGGCGCGGCGGCGCGCTGCCGACGAGACGGGCCAGCTCCTCGAACAGCTCGCGCCAGCTCGGCGCTCCCTCGTCGGCGATCAGGTAGACGCGCCCGGCGGCGGACGAGGCGGACACGGCGAGGGCCACGCCGTCGGCGAAGTTCGTGGCGTAGGTCGTGTTCAGCACGCTCTCGCCGCGCTTCATCAGCGGCATGACCCCGCGGGCCACGGCGCGCTCGACGCGCTGGAACGTCGCGTCGCGGGCGCCGAACGGCCACAGGCCGGGCCTGACGATCACGCCCTCGATGCCGGCCTTCGTCATGACCACGTTCTCGGCCAGGATCTTCGAGTAGGCGTAGGGGTTCGAGACGTTGTCGCGCGGCAGGGTGCGGGGGTCGGCGTCCCTGAAGCCCCGGTAGGTGTGCACGGCCACGCTGGAGACGAGGACGAAGCGGCGCGCGCCCGCCCTGACGGCGGCGTCGATCAGGCGCTGGGTGCCGAGGACGTTGGTGCGGTAGAAGGCGTCCCACGGGCCCCAGTCCGACACGCGCGCGGCGGCGTGCACGACGGCGTCGACGCCCTCGAGCGCCCAGGCGAGGTCGCCCGGCTTCGACAGGTCGGCGCGCACGACCTCGACGTCTCCGCTCTCGAGCGCGCCGCGCAGGTTGTGCAGCTCGCCCCAGGGCGAGACGAGGGCGCGCACGGCGTCGCCGCCGCCCACGAGGCGCTCGGTGATGTGGCTGCCGAGGAAGCCGTGGGCGCCGGTGACGAGGACCCTCACGGGAGCAGTGCGCCGGCCCGCGCCAGCGCGGCCACGTCGAGGGTCAGGCCGATGACGAGGTGCGTGACGGCGGGGTAGAGGACGGAGCGCGTGCGCACCGCCATGACCCCGAACACCAGGCTGGCGGGCAGCGCCGCCAGCACCTCGGGGAGCGGCTTGCCCACGTGCACGAGCGTGGCCGCGAAAGCCTGCAGCCACACCGCCGTCGCGGCGCCGAAGGGCCTCTCCAGGGCCCCGAGCAGGAAGCCGCGGTAGAACGCCTCGAAGGCCACGTAGTAGAGCGCGTAGAGCGCGGCCCAGCCCAGCAGCGCCGGCACCGAGCGACCCACCGCCTCGCCCGCCCACGGGTAAGCCGCGGTCAGCGCGGGGGCGCCGCCCGCCCCCACCGCCACGACGGGCACGGCGACGAGGGAGCTCACCAGGGCGAGCCTCCAGCCGGCGCGGGCGTCCCCGCGCGAGAGGCGCATCTCGCGCAGGGTCCCCCCGCTGGCCGTGAAGAGCAGCGCGGGCACGGCCAGCAGCGTGACGAGGCTCCAGGCGATGCCCACGGCCGCGGTGGCCGGCGTGCGCGGCGCGAAGCCGAGGAGCGCCGGTCCCGGCGTGGCCAGGTACCAGAACGCCACCTGGAGCAGCGTGCCGGAGCCCAGCAGGAACCATACGCGGGCTCCCTCGTCGTCGAACAGGGCCGCGAGGTCGCCCAGGAGCGCCCTCAGCGCCGCGCCCAGGCTCATAGACCCTTCTGGTAGATCCTGTAGGTCTTGCTGTGGACCCCGCCGGCGGCCTCGATGGCCCTGTTGATGCGGGTGTTGTCCTCCAGCGTCCAGCCGCACTCTCCCTCCACGATGCCGCGCACCTTCGCGCGCTTGACGACCTCGTGGATCAGGAGGAGGTCGAAGCCCTTGTGCCGGTGCTCGGGCAGGACGCCGAGCATGACGAGCCGGGCCCTGTCGATGATGCTCTTGCGCCGCAGCAGGTGGAAGATGCCGAAGGGCAACAGCCGCCCGTCGAACCGCGCCAGCACCTGGTTCAGGTCGGGCACGACCACGGCCAGGGCGACGGGCTCGCCCTTGTGCTCGAGGAACAGGACGAGCTCCGGGTCGATGATCAGCTTGAGGTCGTTCGCGAGGTACTCGACCTCGGCGTCCGAGAGCGGCACGTTGCCCCAGTTGTGCTCCCACGCCGCCGTGTGTATGCGCTTGAGGATGTCGACCTCGCGGTCGAACCGCCTCATGTCGGCCGGGCGGACCCTGACGTCGTAGCGTGACGCCGTGCGCTCGGCCAGCCGGGCCACCCGCTCGGAGAAGGGGCGGCGGTTGTCGAAGTGGAACGCGTAGAGGTCCTTGACCTTCGCGTAGCCGAGCCGCTCCACCCAGCGCGGGTACTCCTTGGGGTTCTGCGGCATGAGCACGTAGGGCCGCTCGTCGAAGGCGTCGACCTGGAAGCCGGCGCCGTCGTTCATGGACCCGTTGATCGGCCCGCGGACGGCGGAGAGGCCCTCCGCGGACGCGTGGGCCTCGACGACCTCCAGGAGCGCGGACGCGACCTGCTCGTCCTCGGCCTCGAAGAACCCGAAGAACGCGATGCGCTCGTCGTGGACGCGCATGTGCTCGTCGTCCTCGACGTACGCCACGCGCCCCACGACCCTGCCGTCCTTCTTGGCCAGGTAGAGCGTCCGCCTGGCGTGGCGCCACAGCGGGTTCTTGCGCTCGTCGAGGAGGTCGAGCTGCGAGATGCGCAGCGGCGGGACCCACACCGGGTCGCCCCTGTACTTGCGGTACGGGTAGTCGACGAACGACCTCACGCCCTCGCGGCCCTCGACCGCCTCGACAGTCAGCTGCCCCACGGCTGGGTTCAGATGACGCCGAGGCGCCGGCCCACGACGGAGAAGGCCGAGAGCAGCCTGTCGAGCTGCTCGCTAGTGTGGTTCGCGTTCACGCTGGTGCGGATTATCGCCTGCCCGTTCGGCACGCCGGGAGGGAGGGCGGGGGTCGTGAACACACCTTCCTCCCACAGGCCCTTCCAGAACGCCATGGCCAGCTCGTCGGGGCCCACCAGCACCGGCACGATGGGCGTCTGGGACCCGAGGGTGTCGAACCCCAGGGCGTCCATGCCCTCGCGCAGCTGGCGCACGTTGTCCCATAGCTGCGCGCGCAGCTCCGGCTCCGACTCCATGATCCGCAGCGCCTCCAGGGCCGCCGCCATCTGCATGGCGGGCAGCGCGGCCGTGAAGATGAACGGCCGCGCGGCGTGCTTGACGAAGTTCACGACAGCGCGGTCGCCGGCCATGAAGCCGCCCACGCTGGCGAACGACTTCGAGAACGTGCCGATGATCACGTCGATCTCGTCTGTCAGCCCGAAGTGGTCGCCGGTGCCGCGTCCGTCTGGGCCGAGCACGCCGGTGGCGTGGGCGTCGTCGACGATCAGCCTGGCGCCGAAGCGGCGCTTGATCTCGACGAGCTCCGGCAGCTTCGCGATGTGGCCGCTCATCGAGAACACGCCGTCGGTGACGATGATGCGGCCGCCCGGCTTGCCCACGTCCTGCTCGAGCAGGCGCACCAGGCCGTCCAGGTCGTTGTGCTCGAACTTGCGCAGTGACGCGAACGACAGCTTGGCGGCGTCGTAGAGCGAGGCGTGGTTCTCGCGGTCGTAGTAGAGGATGTCGTGCCGCCCCGCCAGCGCCGAGATCACCGAGAGGCAGCCTAGGTAGCCGGCGCTGAAGGTCAGCGCCGCCTCCTTGCCCAGGAACTCGGCGAGCCGGCGCTCGAGCTCCTCGTGCAGCGTCAGGGTCCCCGTGAGGAACCGCGAGCCGGTGCACGAGGTGCCGAAGTCGTTGAGCGCGGCCCTCGCCGCCTCCTTGAGGCGCGGGTCCTGCGTCAGCCCGAGGTAGTCGTTCGAGCCGGTGATGACCATCTCCTTGCCGTTCACCGTCACGGTGCCGCCGTGCTGCGAGGCGATCGGCTTGAAGTAGGGGTGCATGCCGGCGGCCGCCGCCTCGTCGGCCCGGCGGAAGGCGTAGGCCTTGGCGAACGCGTCGTCGGCCCTCTGGCTCATCGCGCTCTGCGCTTCGGGGGGCGCTACCTCGGACAAGGTTTCCTCCAGTGGGGAAGGCGCCGCGCGCCGCGGTCCGCAGGGACGGCGTCCGTGCCGCAGGCGTTAGCCGGCGCCAGCATGAGTAACCCTACGGCACCGCGGCGCCTCTGAGCAAGGAGTTCTCATGGTCTTTGCGCCTTCCGCCACTCGGGCGCTCATGGGCCGCTGGTATCATCCGGGCACGACCACGACGCGGGCCTCAGCGGGCCCGGCAACCCTCTCCGACACCGCGCGGGAGATGACCTGACGTGTTGCTCGCTTCGCCGCCCGACGACGCCCAGACCGCAGCAGTAACCACCAGGGAGGCACGGCCGGAGGACGCCCCACTCGTCCACAGGATCTACCTCTCGACCCCGGGCTACTTCGACATCATCTCGATCCCCATCCCCACCCTCGCCGAGGTCTCCACCGACCTGGAGACGGCGGCGGAGGACCAGCGGCGCCACGCCGAGCTCGTGCTGGTGGAGCGCGAGGCGGCCGGCGAGGTGGACCCCGCGATCGTCGACCCCGTGACGGACAGGCTGGTCGTGGGCTACCTCGACTACAAGCTCGACTACCCCGAGCCGGGCGACGCCACCGTGAACCTGCTGCTCGTGCTGCCCTCGGTGCAGAGCCGCGGCATCGGCGGCGCGTGCGCGCGCGACCTCGAGCGGCGTCTCGCCGGGCGCTCGCGGCGCATGCTCGCCAGCATCTTCGGCGACAACCCGCGCGCCCGCAGGTTCTGGGAGCGGCTGGGCTTCAGCTTCGCGATCGACGCCAAGCCGCACCTCGACTGGTACGCGAAGAACCTGGCCTGAGGTACCGCGCCCCGCGCCGCGGCGCACTGCGGTAACCTGGCCTGCCGTGCCGGGAAGACCCGACAAGACCGTCGTGAGCGTCTCCTTGGGCTCGCCGCGTCGCGACGCCGACGTCGAGGTCGAGCTGCTCGGGCACCGGGTCAGGATGGTGCGCCGCGGCGTGGGCAGCGACGTCGCGGCGGCGCGCTCCCTGGTGGCCGAGCTCGACGGGCAGGTCGACGCCATCGGCATCGGCGGCGCCGACATCTACCTCCGCGTCGGCGGGCGGCGCTACCGCATCAGGGACGCCGCCTTCGTCGCGTCGGCCGCCCGGCGCACGCCCGTGGTGTGCGGCGCCGGGCTCAAGGACAGCCTGGAGCGCAGCGCCGTGGACGCCCTCGAACCGGTCGTGGGTTGGCGGGGGAGGCGCGTGCTGATGGTCAGCTCGGTGGACAGGTTCGGCATGGCCGAGGCCCTCGTCCGCCACGGCGCCGACGTGACCTTCGGCGACCTGGTCTTCGGCCTGGGGCTGGACGTGCCCCTGCGGTCGCTGGCCGCGGTGGAGCGCCTGGCGAGCGTCGCGCTGCCCGTGATCACGCGGCTGCCCTTCAGGTGGTTCTACCCGACGGGCGACGCCCAGGACGCCGCGCCCAAGCCGCGGCACCAGCGCCACTACCGCTGGGCCGAGGTGCTGGCGGGCGACTGGCACTACATCAGGGCCAACGCGGGGCCGGACCTCACGGGCAAGGACGTGCTCACGAACACGACGACAGCCGAGGACGTCGCCTTCCTGCGCTCCGCCGGCGCGCGCCGGCTCGCGACGACGACGCCGCGGGTCGGCGGGCGCAGCGTCGGGACGAACCTGCTCGAGGCCGCGTTCGTGGCCGTGGAGGGCGCGCCCGGCGAGCTGACGCGCGGCCGCTACGACGAGCTCGTGGCGGCGGCGGGCCTCGGCCCGACCGTGCTCGAGCTCTGAGGCCTGCGGCGGGCGCGTCCTCGCGCGGGCGCCGCTCCGGCCTGCGGCCGCGCGGGGCGGGCGTCGGCGCCCGGGTGCGGCGGGGCCCCGGGCGTGCGCAGCGGCCAGGGTGCCGTCCCGTCGGGGGCTTCCCGCGGTGATACACTGGCCCGTCTCAAGACCCTGCTGCCCAGCGCGCGCAGCGGGCTCTAGCCGCCCGCCGGGGTCGACCCGGCCTGGAGGCGCGGCACTCAGCCAGTCGGAGGACGGGACCAAGATGATCAGCGTCACAGACCTGCGCAGCGGCACCAAGGTCGAGATGGACGGCGGCCTCTGGGAGGTCATCGACTACCAGCACCAGAAGATCGGCCGCGGCGGCGCGAAGATGGTCGCCAAGTTCAGGAACCTCGAGACGGGCGCGATCGTGGAGCGCTCGTTCAACGCCACCGAGAAGGTGCAGGACATCTTCATCGAGTACCGCACGATGACGTTCCTTTACGCCAACGGCGACCAGTACACGTTCATGGACAACGAGACCTACGAGCAGCCCACGCTCACGCGCGACCAGATCGGCGACGCCGCGCGGTTCTTGAAGGAGAACGTCGAGGTGACCGTCGACTACTACCAGGGGCGCCCGCTGAAGGTCACGCTGCCGAACGTCGTCGAGCTGCGCATCACCCAGACCGACCCGGGCGTGCGCGGCGACACCGTCTCGGGGGGGTCGAAGCCGGCCGTGCTCGAGACGGGGGCGACCGTGAACGTCCCCCTGTTCATCGAGCAGGGCGAGGTCGTCAGGGTCGACACGCGCTCCGGCGAGTACCTGGGCAGGGCCTGAGGCGGCATGCAGACGAGGGAGCTCAAGCGCCTGCTCGACGTCCTCAAGGACACCGACGTCAGCGAGCTGACGCTGGAGACCGGTGAGTACAAGCTCACGCTCAAGCGCGGTCTCGGCGACGCGAGCGCGGCGCACGCGCCCGGCCCCCAGGCCCCGCGGTCGGACGCCGCGGCGCCTGCCCCGGAGGAGCGGCCCGCGACGCAGCCGGGCCAGCAGGCGGCCGAGGACGCCGCCGGCGAGCGCCTCGTCGACGTCGTCGCGCCCATCGTCGGCACCTTCTACGCCGCGCCGTCCCCCGACGCGCCGCCGTTCGTGAGGGTCGGCGACCGCGTGAAGCCCGGCACCGTCCTCTGCATCATCGAGGCCATGAAGCTGATGAACGAGATCGAGGCGGAGACGTCCGGCGTCGTCCGCGAGGTCCTCGTGGACAACGGCCAGCCCGTCGAGTACGGGCAGACCCTCTTCCGCATCGAGCCGGACTGAGACCCAGGTGTTCCGCAAGATCCTCATCGCCAACCGGGGCGAGATCGCCCTCCGCGTCGTGAGGGCCGCCAGGGAGCTGGGCGTGCAGTCGGTCGTCGTCTACTCGCAGGCCGACGAGAACTCCCTGCCCGTGCTCCTCGCCGACGAGGCCGTGTGCATCGGGCCGCCGCCGGCGGCCAGCAGCTACCTCAACGTGAGGAACATCCTCGCCGCCGCGCTCGTGACGGGCGCCGAGGCCATACACCCCGGCTACGGCTTCCTGGCCGAGAACGCCGAGTTCGCCGCGAAGTGTGAGGAGCACAACCTCGTCTTCATCGGCCCGCGTCCGGACAACATCGCCCGCATCGGCGACAAGTCGTCGGCGCGGGCGCTGGCGCAGGAGGCCGGCGTGCCCGTGACGCCCGGCAGCGGGGCCCTCGCGGACCTCGCCGAGGCCAGGGCGTTCGCCGACCAGGTCGGCTTCCCCCTGATCCTCAAGGCCTCCGCCGGCGGCGGCGGGCGCGGGATGCGCGTGGTGCAGAGCCAGGCGGACCTCGAGCGGCAGTTCGTCAACGCCCAAGAGGAGGCGAGGGCCGCTTTCGGCAACCCCGAGCTCTACGTCGAGAAGTACATCGAGGAGCCCAAGCACATCGAGGTCCAGGTCTTCGGCGACGGACGGGGCGAGGTCGTCCAGCTCTTCGAGCGCGACTGCTCCATCCAGCGGCGCTACCAGAAGCTCCTCGAGGAGGGCCCGTCGCTCCTCGACGACGACCTCAGGGCCCGCATCGCCGAGGCCGCCGTGAGGCTGGCCAGGCACATCTCCTACCGCGGCGCCGGCACCTGCGAGTTCTTGGTGGACAAGGCCGGCGACTTCTACTTCTCCGAGATGAACACGCGCATCCAGGTGGAGCACCCGGTCACCGAGATGATCACGGGCACCGACCTGGTCCAGGAGCAGATCAGGGTGGCCGCCGGCGAGCCCCTGTCGTGGCGCCAGGAGGACCTGCGCGTGAGCGGGCACGCCATCGAGGTGCGCATCAACGCCGAGGACCCCGAGCACGACTTCAGGCCGATGGCCGGCACGATCACCGACGTCCACTGGCCCGGCGGGCCGGGCGTGAGGGTCGACTCGCACGTCTACGCCGGCTACCGCATACCGCCGAACTACGACAGCCTGCTCGCCAAGGTCATCGCCTGGGCGCCCACGCGCGAGCAGGCGCTGAGGCGCATGGAGCGCTGCCTGCGGGAGACCGTGATCGAGGGCGTGAAGACCACGATCCCGTTCCACCTGCGCGTCCTCGACAACGCCTTCTTCCGTCGCGGGCAGGTGTACACGAACTTCGTCGCGCGTAGGATGAGCTCATGACGGCCGGTGACGGGCTCGACATCTCCACCGACGTCCTCTACGGGATCGCCCAGCTCGCGATCGACCAGGTCGAGGGCATCAGGACCGTGCAGCCGCCGGCCAAGGTGGGCGAGATCCTCACGGGCCGCCGGGCCAAGGGCATCGAGATCGAGCGCGGCGAGGACGGCCTGCGGGCGTCGCTGACGGTGTGCGTCGACTACGGCGTCGAGGTGCCGAAGGTGGCCTCGCAGGCGCAGCGGGCCGTGCGCGAGGCCGTGGCGTCGATGACGGGCATGAACGTCGTGAGCGTCGACGTGACCGTCGAGGACGTCGAGCTCGCCCCACAGCATGGGGGCTGAGGCGCCGCGGGGCTCGCGTCGCGCGCGCGAGCTGGCGTTCCGCACGCTCTTCCAGGCCGAGCGCGGCGCCGACGACCTGCTCGCCGTCTGGTCGGGGGTGCGCGCCGACATCGCCGAGGAGCCGGAGGACGCCGGCGACGACCCGTACGGCGACCCCCTCGACAGGGACGCGCTCGAGCTCGCCGACGTACTGCTCAGGTCCTACGCCGCGGACAGGCCCCGCGTCGACGCCCTGCTGGCCGAGAACATCACGGGCTGGACGTTCGCGCAGATGTCCCAGACGGACCTCAACGTCCTGCGCGTCGCCGTGACCGAGCTGCTGCACCTCGACACGCCGGCGCCGGTCGTCATCGAGATGGCCGTGAGGGTAGCGAAGCGCTACGGCGGCGACGACTCCGGCCGCTTCGTCAACGGGGTCCTGGCCAAGGTCGTGCGCTCCCTGCGCGGGTCCCAGGCGGACGACGGCGCACCGGCGGGCGGCGGGCCCGAGCGAGGCGGCGGGGAGGGCGGCGGTCCGCGGCGTGGCGTCTCCGAGGTTGGGGGCGACGCGGACCCCGAGCCGGAGCCGGGGGGCGGGGCGCGGTGAGCGCGACGCTGATGGACGGCAAGGCGGCCTCCGAGGAGGTCGTGGGCGCACTGCAGGTGCGCGTGTCCGCGCTGCCCTTCACGCCGCGCCTCACCTTCGTCCGCGTGGGCGACGACCCGGCCAGCGCCTACTACGTGCGCTCGAAGGAGCGGCTGGCGCGCCGCGTCGGCATCGCTTCGGACACGCGCGTGCTGCCCGAGGGCACGTCGCAGGGCGAGCTCCTCGCGCTGGTGGCCGAGCTGAACGAGGACCCAGAGGTCGACGGCGTGCTGGTGCAGCTGCCGGCGCCGGGCGTCGACGAGGCGGCGGTGCTCGCCGCCATCGACCCCGCCAAGGACGTCGACGGCCTCCACCCCCTGAACGTGGGGCGTCTGTGGACGGGCCGGCCCGGCCTGCGCCCCGCGACGCCGCTCGGCGTCATGGCCCTCGCCGACCGCTACGGTGTGCGGCTGGAGGGGGCGCGCGCCGTGGTCGTCGGCCGGTCGAACCTCGTCGGCAAGCCGCTGGCCGCGATGCTGCTGGAGCGGCACGCCACGGTGACGCTGGCCCACTCGCGCACCCGCGACCTCGCCTCGCTCTGCCGCGAGGCCGACGTGCTGGTGGCAGCCGTCGGAAGGCCGGGCCTCGTCACGCCCGAGATGGTCAAGCCGGGCGCCGCCGTCTTCGACGTCGGCCTGAGCCGCGTCGACGGCAGGGTCGTGGGCGACGTCAGCCCCGAGGTCGCCGACGTGGCCGGCTGGCTCACGCCCATGCCGGGCGGCACCGGGCTGATGACCGTGGCGATGGTCGTGTCCAACACCGTCGAGGCGGCGGTGAGCCGCCGGGGGCAGGCGGCGTGAGCCGGCCGGGGGCGGGGGGCGCCGCCGGGGAAGGGCGGCGCGCGTGAGCGAGCTCGTGCTCAACGGCCCCCTCATGGCCGCGCTGCTGGCGACGGTGCTGGCGCAGGTTCTCAAGCTCGTGATCGTGCTCCTCACCGAGCGCCGCCTGCTGCTCTCGCGGCTCCTGGAGACGGGCGGCATGCCCTCCTCGCACAGCGCCGCGGTGGCGGCGCTGGCCGTGGCGCTGGGGATGGCCTACGGCTGGAACAGCCCCCAGTTCGCCATCGCCGCCGTCTTCGGGTCGATAGTCATGTACGACGCCACCGGCATCAGGCGCGCCGCCGGCCTCCAGGCCGAGCTGATCAACGAGCTCGTCAGCGAGCTCGCCCACCTCTTCGACGAGGGCTTCAAGCCGCAGGCGCTGCGGACGCTGCTGGGGCACACCTACCCTCAGGTGCTGGTGGGCGCGCTGCTCGGGGTGGCCGTCGCCGTGGCGTTCGGCGTCTGAGGTCCGGGCCCCGCCGCGGTCCCCGGGCGCGGGGTCGTGCGCCCCCCGAGCCCCTCACCAAGGCCCCCGCGGCGCGGGAGCGCCCCGGACCGCGCGCGCCACGACCGCGACCCTGACCTCCGCGGCGCCCGCCGACGCCAGCGCCGCGGCGCAGGACCTGGCGGTGGCGCCCGTCGTGAGGACGTCGTCGACGAGGAGGACCCTGCCCCGCACCGGGCCCGTCGCCCCGAAGGCGCCGCCGGCGTTCACGGCCCGCGACGCCCGCGACAGGCGCTGCTGGCTGCGCGAGGCCGGCGAGCGCGCGAGCGCGGGACGGTAGGGGAGGCCCCTCACCCCGGCCACCTCCGCGGCGAGCAGCGCCGCCTGGTCGAAGCCGCGTTCGGCCAGCCGCCGCGGGGACGCCGGGACGGCCGTCACGAGGTCGGGGGCGAACCCCCAGGCGCCGGTGCGGAGCGCGAGGAGGCCGCCGAGGAGCCGCGCCAGGCGTCTGGCGCCCGCGTGCTTGAACGCCGTCACGAGACGTTCCCACGGGCCGGCGTAGGGCCCGAGCCAGCAGGTCGCGCCGAGCGGGGGAGGCGACGCCGCCACGGCGTCCGCGAGCCACGCGCGGCACGGCTCGCAGACCCCGGCGGGTCCGGCCGCGGCGGCCAGGCAGGCGGGGCAGGCCGCGAGCGCGCCCAGCGCCCCTGACGCCGCGGAGGCGAGGAGCTCGGTGCCGCGGGCCATGGACCGCAGGCTAGCGCCGTCCGCGGGACGGCCGAGCCCCCGGCCGGGCGGCGGACGAGGCGTTCTCGTCCCGCGCCCCGCCCGTCCCGGCACGGGCCGCGGGCGCCCCGGCCGCGGCGCGGGCGGTGACGGCGGCGGACGACGCCCTCCCGCCGCGAGCCGCGAGAGGGGCCCCCTCGGGGCCCTCAGCGCGAGCGCTCGGCGACCGCGGCCAGCTCGCGGCGCAGCGCGGCGGACGCGCGGGGAGACGGCGCGCCCGCCAGGGCCTCGTCGAGAGCCGCCAGGCCGGAGGCGGCCAGCCTGCGCGCCACGGCCTGCGCGTGGGCGAGCGAGCCGTGGGCCCGCATCAGCTCGAGCACGCGCAGCGCCCCCTCGCGCGTGCGCTCCGCGCGCGGACCGGACAGCAGGCGCACCACCTCATCGGCGACCGCGGGCGGCGCCGCGCCCAGCAGGTGCGCGAGCATCAGCGTGCGCTTGGCCTCGTAGAGGTCGCCCAGCTCCTCCTTGCCGTAGCCCGCCTCGGCCGCGCCGCTCTGCAGGTTCAGCACGTCGTCGCGCACCTGGAAGGCGGCCCCCAGGTCGAGGCCGGCGCGCGTGAGGTGCGCCGAGGGCTCCCGCCCCGCCAGGATCGCGCCCAGCCGCAGGGGCGACGCGACCGTGTACCAGGCGGTCTTCAGCGTGACCATGCGCAGGTACTCGTCCTCGCCCACGTCGAAGCGGCCGGTCTCGACCCAGGCGAGGTCGAGGTGCTGGCCGGCCGCGGTGCGGCTGACCATCGTCCCGAACTCGTCGAGGACCCGCGGGGCCACCCCCGCCCGCGACCCCTCCTCCGGACCCTGTCCCAGGAGGCCGTGGAGCAGCCGCCACATGTGCGCGTGCATCGCGTCGCCGACGTTGATGGCCACGGGCACGCCCGCGAGGCGGTGGAGGGTCGGCGCGCCGCGGCGCTCCTCAGAGCCGTCCTCGATGTCGTCGTGCACGAGGACCCAGGCCTGGAAGAGCTCGACGGCGGCGGCGACCGTGAGCGCGGCGTCCCAGTCGGTCGCGCCGTGCGCGGCCGCCGAGAGGACGACCACGCGCCCGCGCAGCGCCTTGCCGGGGCGGCGGGGGTAGTCGCGCTGCAGCGCCGCGAAGCGGTCGAGCTCGGGATGGGGGTCGCCGGAGGGCAGGGCGGCGAGCATCCGCTCCCTGATCGCGGCCAGGACCGCCTCGCCGTCGAGCGCGTCGAAGCCGGCTGACATCGCGGTTCAGTAGAAGACCGACGTCACGACCCAGGTCGCGACGAGGAGCAGGAGCAGGAACACGAGCAGGTACGGGAAAGAGGCGCGGTACGCCTGCCAGATCAGCGCCCTGATGTCCTTCGGCGAGAGCTGGGGGCGCTCCCCGGACGGCTCCTCGCCTCGGCTCCTCTCGTCCACGCCGCGATGATAAGGCGCGGCCCGGCCGCCGGGTGCCGGGCCGCGCGTCGGGGGGTGGGGGAGACGCGTCCGCGGGCCGCGCCGGGCAGCGCCCGTCAGGGCCTGTGGATGCAGGCCTTGAAGTGGCCGGGCGCGACCTCCTCGAGGGGAGGCACGACCTCGGCGCACTCCTTCGTCGCGATCGGGCAGCGCGTGCGGAACACGCAGCCGGAGGGCGGGTTGATGGGGCTGGGGATGTCGCCCTGGAGGATGATGCGCTCGCGCTTCACCGTGGGGTCGGGGATCGGCACGGCCGAGAGGAGCGCCTCGGTGTACGGGTGGACCGGGTTCGCGTAGAGCTCGCGCGACGGCGCGATCTCCATGATGCGGCCGAGGTACATGACGACGACGTGGTCGGAGATGTACTCGACGACCCCGAGGTCGTGGGCGATGAACAGGAGCGTGAGGCCGAGCTCCTCCTTGAGGTCGAGGAGGAGGTTCACGACCTGCGCCTGGATCGAGACGTCGAGGGCCGAGACCGGCTCGTCGGCGACGATGAACTCCGGGTCGACGGCGAGGGCGCGGGCGATGCCGATGCGCTGCCGCTGGCCGCCGGAGAACTCGTGCGGGTAGCGGCGCATGTGGTTGGGGGAGAGGCCGACGCGCTCGAGCAGCGACGCGACCCTCTGCTCGCGCTCGCGTCCGCGGGCGAGGTTGTGGATCGTCATGGCCTCGCCGATGATGTCGCCCACCGACATGCGCGGGTTCAGGCTCGCGAACGGGTCCTGGAAGATGATCTGCATCCGCTTCCGGTACTCCCGCATCGTGGCCTTGTTCAGCTTGGTGATGTCGACGCCGTCGAACTTGACCTCGCCGGCCGTCGGCTCGATGAGGCGCAGGATCGAGCGGCCGACCGTGGTCTTGCCCGAGCCGGACTCGCCCACCAGCCCGACGACCTCGCCGCGCTGGACCTTGAACGACACGTCCTCGACGGCCTTGACGTTGGCGACGACGCGCGAGAAGATGCCGCCGCGTATGGGGAAGTACTTCCTGAGGTTGTTGACCTCGAGGAGCACGTCCTCCCGCGGCGCCTGGACGGCCGTCGGCTGCGGCATCGCGCTCACGCCCTGATCTCCGACTTCAGGTCGAGCTCGTTCCACCTGACGCACCTCACCTGATGCCCGTTGCCCGCGTCCTCGAGGGGCGGGATCGCCTCCTTGCAGCGCTCCTGGGCGAAGCGGCAGCGCGGGTGGAACGCGCAGCCCTCGGGCAGGTCGAGCGGGTTGGGCACGTTGCCCGGGATCGCCTGCAGGCGCTCCTGGTGCTCCGACGCCCTGTCCACGCGGGGGATCGAGTTCATGAGGCCGAGCGTGTAGGGCATCAGCGGCTCGGCGAAGATCGCGTTCACGTCCGCCTCCTCGACCGCGCGGCCGGCGTACATGACGACGGCGCGGTCGGCGATCTCGGCCACGACGCCGAGGTCGTGCGTGATGAACAGGATCGACATGCCGATCTCGTCCTGGAGCTTGCGCATCAGGTCGAGGATCTGCGCCTGGATCGTCACGTCGAGGGCCGTCGTCGGCTCGTCGGCGATGAGGAGCTTCGGCCCGCAGGAGAGCGCCATCGCGATCATCACGCGCTGGCGCATGCCGCCAGACATCTGGTGCGGGTAGTTCTTGACGCGCTTGCCCGGCTCGGGGATGCCGACGAGGTCGAGCATCTCCGCGGCCATGCGCATCGCCTCGCGGTAGGTCTTGCCCTGGTGGAGGACGATGGCCTCGGCGATCTGGTCGCCGACGGTGTAGACGGGGTTCAGGCTCGTCATCGGCTCCTGGAAGATCATCGAGATGTCGTTCCCGCGGATCTTCCGCATCTCGCGTTCCGACTTCTTGACGAGGTCCTGGCCCTCGAACAGGATCTGGCCGCCGGCGATGCGCCCGGGCGGCGTGGGGATCAGCCTCATGACCGACAGGCTCGTCACCGACTTGCCCGAGCCCGACTCGCCCACGACCGCCAGGGTCTCCCCGCGGTCCAGGTGGAAGCTGACGCCGTCGACGGCCTTGACCGTGCCCTCGTCGGTGTCGAAGTACGTCTTGAGGTCTATGACCTCCAACAGCCTCTCGCTTCTCGCCATCTACGCGTACACTCCTCGTCGCGAGACCGCACAGGCCCTGGCGGCGTCGGCGGCTCGAAAGGGTCGGCTAGAGCGCGCCGGTGGCACCGCGCACGCTACGAGCAAGATAGCCTCGTGGCCGGGATGGAGATACGCCGACTCGACCCGGGTGGTAGGAGCGTGCTACCTGCGCTTCTTCGGGTCGAAGGCATCGCGTAGACCGTCGCCTACTAGGTTCCAACATAACACGGCCAGGAAGATGGGTATGCCGGGGATCAGCAGCCACGGCACGAACTGGATGCTCACGCCGCGCGCCGTGGCGTCCCGCAGCAGCAGGCCCCAGCTCGACGTGTCCACCTCGCTCGGACCCAGGCCCAGGAACGACAGGCCCGTCTCGGCGAGGATGAAGCCGGGGATCGATAGCGTGAGGTCGACGATCACGTAGCTGGCCGTGGAGGGGATGAGGTGGCGCCACAGTATGCGCGTCTCGCTGGCGCCGAGCGCCTTGGCGGCGGCGGCGTAGTCGAGCTCGCGGGCGGAGAGGATCAGGCCGCGGATGATGCGCGCCAGGCCGCCCCAGCCGACGAGCCCCAGCACCACGACGGTGAGCAGGAACGTCTCGGCCGACGTCATCCTCAGCCCGATGGCCTCGGCCACCGGGTTGCGCGGGTCGCGCAGCAGCGACGCCAGCACGATCAGCAGGAACAGGCCGGGTATGGCCGCTATCACCTCGACGAGGCGCATGATCAGGTCGTCGACGAAGCCCCCGTAGAACCCGGCCAGGCCGCCCATGAGGAGCCCCAGGAACAGCGCGACCCACACCGCGAGGATGCCGATGGTGAGCGACACCTGCCCGCCGTAGAGCACCCTGGAGAAGACGTCCTTGCCGAGGTTGTTGGTCCCCCACAGGAAGATGCGCGCCGGGTCGTCGACGCCGAAGAGCCTGAGGTCCGACTCCCAGATGCCGAGGATCTTGTACGGCTGCTCGGGGCGGTGGACGAAGAACCTGATCGGGTACTTGACCGAGGTGTCCTCGACGTAGGTGCGCTGCCGCGTCCGCGGGTCGCGCTCCTCCTTGACGTCGTACACGAACGGCCGCGTGAGCCGGCCGGTCTCCGGGTCGATCCAGTGGATCTTCGTCGGGGGCCTGAACGCCGCCACGGGGGAGCGCCTGTACTCGTTGATCCCGTAGGGCGCCAGGAAGCCGGCGAACACGGCGGTCAGGTACATGACGATGAGCACGCCGCCGCCGATGACCGCGGCCTTGTGCTTCCTGAACTGCTCCCAGACGATGCGGGCCTGCGACTTGCTGACGCGCTGCGTGGTCTCGCCCGCGTAGCGCTCGTCGACCTGGCCGAGGGGCTCGGCGCGCGCCGCGTCGATCCGCCGGGTGTCGGGTGCGTCGCTCATGGCGCCCTCAGCCGTACCTGATCCGCGGGTCCACCGCGGCCAGGAGCAGGTCGGAGATGAGGTTGCCGATCATCAGCAGGATCGTCGTGATCACCAAGAGCCCGAGCACGACGTAGATGTCCTGGTTGTTGAGGGCGTCGAGGAACGTCGGCGTGATGCCGGGGTAGGACATCACGACCTCGACGAGGCCGGCGCCGCCGACGAGGCTGGGCAGCAGGCCGCCGATGCCGGCGACGAACGGGATGATGGAGGGCCGCAGCGCGTGCTTGTAGGTCACGCCGCGCTGCCCGATGCCCTTGGCGCGCGCGGTGCGGATGAAGTCGGACCCCAGGTACTCGATCATCTGGGCCCTGAGCACGCGCGTGAAGCCCGCCATGCCCGACGTGGCCACGACGAACGACGGCAGGATCAGGTGCCAGGCCACGTCCTTGAGCTGCTGCCAGGCGTTCAGCCTGTCGAAGTTCGAAGACGTCATGCCGGCGACGGGCAGGAGCATCTCGTTGTAGCCGAAGTTGTCGCGGGTGAACGCCCTGATCAGGAAGAGGCCGAGGATCAGCACCTGCGCGAAGAAGAAGTTCGGGATCGCCAGGCCGAAGTAGGCGAAGACGCTGACGACCTGGTCGCCCAGGGAGTACTGGCGCACGGCCGAGTAGACGCCCATGGGGATGCTCACGACCCAGAGCATGAGGATCGCGACGATGGCCAGGTACATCGAGTTGCGCATGGGCCGCGCGATCCTGTCCATCACCGGCTGGTTGGACACGAAGCTCTGGCCGAGGTTCCCCTTCACGAGGTTCGACATCCAGCGCACGTACTGCACGTGGATGGGCTTGTCGAGGCCGAACTGCGAGCGCATGCGCTCGATCGTCTCCGGCCTCACGTTCGGCTCCAGCTCCTTGCGGGCCAGGAAGTCCCCCGGCACCAGCTGGCTGATGAGGAACGCCAGCATCGTGGCCCCGATGAAGGTGGGGACCATCTGGATGAACCGGCGGACGATGAAGATAAACACTGTTCAGGCTCCTGCGGTCTCCGCGGCGGCCATCGGCCGATCCGGGCCGAGATAGCTGGGGACGTCGCCCGTCCGCGGTCGCTCGAAGATAGGCACCTTCGTCGCGGCGGTCGGCGGGCGACCCGTGCGAGCCGCCCGCCGACCGACCGTCACCTCGCTATCAGTCCCCGAAGAACGTCAGTGGCAGCTCGCGGGAGCCGACGAGGGCGTTGATCTGGCCCTCGCGGTGCTCGCCGCGGAGGCTGGCGTTCCAGGCGTAGTTGCTCATCTGGTTGGCCGTGTAGAGGATCGGCACCAGCTCGGCCTCGACGCGCTGGATCTCGAGGCCGATCTCGCGGGCGGCCTCGGTGTCGAGCTCGGAGCGGCCCCTGTAGAACAGCTCGGTCATCAGCGTCTCCTGCGGGGAGAGGCATCCGCCCGAGGTGTTGTACATGTGCAGGTTCGTCCCGCAGGGCACGACGTTCACGCCGAACGGCCAGTCGCGCGAGCCGCCGGTGAGGCCGATGAGGATGGCCTGCCAGGGGCGGTCGTCGCCCTCGGAGGTGAGCTGCTCGACGAGCAGGTTGAAGTCGATGGGCGTGAGCTGGACGTCGACGCCGATCTGGCGGGCGCTGTCCGCGAAGATCTGGATCATCTGCTCGCGCGTGGTGTTGCCGGCGTTGGTGGCCAGCGTGAAGCTGAGCGGGAAGCCCTCGTCGTTCACGAGGACGCCGTCGGCGTTCTTCTGGTCGAAGCCGATCTCGGCGAGCAGCTGGGCCGCGCGCTCGGGGTCGTACGGGTACTTCTCGACGTCGTCGTTCACCCAGTACGTGTTGATCGGGTAGACGCTCGTGTACTGGGGCGTGCCGACGCCGTTGAAGATCAGCTCGATCATCGTCTCGCGGTCGAGGAGGTGGGCCATGGCGCGGCGGAAGTTCACGTTGCGGAACACCGCCTCGAGCTGCGGGTTGGACGCCATGTTCCAGTTGAAGACGATGAACTGGCTGGACGCGACGGGCGCGACGGCCTCGAGGACGACGGCGTCGATGTCACCGTTGTCGATCGCCACGTTGATCACGCCGATGTCGTCGAGGTTGCGCGGGGAGTAGACGTCGAGCTCGCCCGCCAGGAACAGGTTGAGGGCCGCGTCCTGGTCGGCGATCGTCAGCGTGTAGCCGTCGAGGTAGGGCAGCGGGTTGCCGGCCTCGTCGACGTTCCACTCGCCGAACGTCGGGTTGGCCTCGAGGACGACGCGCTCACCGGGGGTGTAGCTCACGGGGATGAACGGGCTGGTCCAGATGGTCGTCGAGAGGTCGACGTCGGTGCCCCACAGCGCCTGCACGGCCTCGGCGCCGCCGGTGCGGTAGGCCTCGCCGAAGATCTTGTCGGGCGTGGGCGCCATCGCCACGACGGGCAGCGCCAGGCGGTCGGGGCGCGGGAAGTGGAAGCGCAGCGACTTCTCGCCCGTGATCTCCAGCGTGATCTGGTCGTCGCCGATGAACCAGCTGTCGTAGCCGTTCGAGCCGACATCGGGGTCGCTCTCCAGCAGGTAGGTCGTGTAGTAGTCCTGGACGGTGACCGGCGTGCCGTCGGACCACAGGATGCCGTCGCGCAGCGTCACGTCGACGGTCCTGCCGTCCTCGCTGATCGTGAACGACTCGGCGGCGTAGGGGACCCACTCGTCGGAGTCGGGCCCGCGCGTGATGAGCAGCGCGCTGCTGTCGAAGATCACGGTGGTCAGGGACGTGGACTCGGCCGACGTGATGGGGTTGAACGTGCGCGGGTCGCCGATCATGTAGTCGCGCAAGGTGCCGCCACGGACCGCTTCCTCGGGCGTCGCGCTTGACCACGCGCTCGGCCAGACGAACGGCTGGGCGTACGCGGACGCCGCGAAGATCAGCGCGGCTAGGGCGAGTACCAGCTTCTTCATGCTACCTCCAGGAGTGGCGGACGCTTCAGGTTCCTCCTACCGTTCACATCCACCGATGTCGTAGCGACGGCCTAAGGTACCCGTTCGTCGCCGCGCCCGCAAGGCTTGCCGCACGGCCGTCCGCCGGCGGCGCCGTTACGGCGCCTCGACGAGGCGGTGAGCTCGACGCCGCCACCTCGTGGGTGCACGCTGTCCCGGTTACCCACTGCGGCGAATCTATCACCGGGGTAAAACAGCGTCAACGCGATGTGGTCGGTACTTAAGCGGGTCTGAAGGGGTCCTGAGGCCGCCCCGCGGCCGTCCCCGTCCCCACGGCGCGCGGCGCGGCAGGGCGCGCCACGAGGAGCGGCCGGCCCCGCGGGGCCGGCCGCGCGCTTCCCCCGTCCGCCCGGACGCGGTCAGCGGGGGATCACCTGCATGAGGATGGCCAGCGCGGCCCAGATGCACGCCAGGTAGATGGTGATGCGGTGCAGGCCGCCGGCCGTGCCGCCCAGCGTGCCGAACTCGGCGCCCCCGCCGCCGAGGGCGTCGCCCAGCCCGGACTGCTTCGGCTCCTGCATGAGGACGACGACGGTCAGCATGGCCGACACGATCACGAAGACTACGAGCACGATCCAGAACATCTCGCCTCCAGCGGCGTCGGCCTGATCCCTCGCGGCAGGCCGCGCTCGGGCTCTCGCGGACGGGCACCGGGCGACGCGGCCGGCAGGATGGTGCCGAGAGCGGGACTCGAACCCGCACGGGTCTCCCCGGTTGATTTTGAGTCAACTGCGTCTACCGTTCCGCCATCTCGGCAGGCCCGTCCCGCATGTTAGCCTCTGGGCAGCGGGCGTGCCAAGCGCGCCCGACCCTAGTCGGCGGCACGCCGCAGCGTTGGGAACGGCACTTGAGCGAGGCCATAGCTGTCGTCAGCTTCCCCGGCAGCAACTGCGACGCCGACGCCCACCACGCCATCAAGGAGGTGCTGGGCGCGCCCTGCCGCGTCGTGTGGCACGACGAGACCGACCTGTCCGGCTACCTGGCCGTGGTCCTGCCCGGCGGCTTCAGCTTCGGCGACTACCTGAGGGGCGGCGCGCTGGCCGCCCACAGCCCCGTGATGCGCGCCGTGGCCGGCTTCGCCCGCCGCGGCGGGCCCGTCCTCGGCATCTGCAACGGCTTCCAGGTCCTGACCGAGGCCGGGCTGCTCCCCGGCCAGCTCGCGCGCAACCGCTCGCTGGGGTTCGAGTGCCGCGACGTCCACCTCCGCGTCGAGCGCGCGTCCGCGCCGTTCACGAGCCGCCTCGCCCCGGGGCAGGTGCTGCGCCTGCCCATCGCGCACGGAGAGGGGGCCTACTACGCCGACGACGAGACCCTCGACCGGCTCGAGGGCGAGGGGCGGGTCGCCTTCCGCTACTGCGACGCCGGCGGCGCCGTGACGCCGGAGGCGAACGTGAACGGCTCGTCCCGGTCGATAGCCGGCGTCGTCAACGAGGCGGGGAACGTCATGGGCATGATGCCGCACCCCGAGCGCGCGGTCGAGCCGCTCCTCGGCTACGAGGACGGCAGGCTCGTGCTCGGCTCGCTCCTCGACGCGGTGCTGGCGGCGGCGGCGTGACGGCCTCCTCGACGCGGGCCTCGCTGCGCGACAGGTCCGCCGAGTTCGGCCTGACGCCAGAGGAGTACGACCGCGTCGTCGCCGCGCTGGGGCGCGAGCCCAACGTCACGGAGGCGGGCGTCTTCGGCGCCCTGTGGAGCGAGCACTGCGGCTACAAGAACTCGCGGCCGCTGCTCGGGCGCCTGCCCACGGTGGGCGAGCGCGTGGTCCAGGGGCCGGGGGAGAACGCCGGCGTCGTCGACATCGGCGAGGGCTGGGCCGTCGCCTTCAAGATGGAGAGCCACAACCACCCCTCCGCCGTCGAGCCGGTGCAGGGGGCGGCGACGGGCGTGGGTGGGATCCTGCGCGACATCTTCGCCATGGGCGCCCGCCCGGTGGCCGTCCTCGACTCGCTGCGCTTCGGCGAGCTCACCTCGCCGCGCAGCCGCCACCTGCTCGCCGGCGTGGTGGCCGGCATCTCCTCCTACGGCAACGCCGTGGGGGTGCCGACCGTGGGCGGCGAGCTCGAGGTCAACCCCTGCTACGAGGAGAACCCCCTCGTCAACGTCATGGCCGTGGGCCTGCTGCGCCGCGACGCGCTGAGGCGCGGCACCGTCGGCGAGGTCGGCAACAGGCTCTACTACGTCGGCTCCAAGACGGGGCGCGACGGGCTCGGCGGGGCCGTGTTCGCCTCCGCCGACCTCTCCGAGGCCTCTGAGGCCGACAGGCCCGCCGTGCAGGTGGGCGACCCGTTCCTCGAGAAGCTGCTGCTCGAGGCCTGCCTCGAGGCGATGGAGCGGGACCTGGTGGCCGGCGTGCAGGACATGGGCGCCGCCGGCCTGTCCTCGAGCGTCGCCGAGATGGCGCACCGGTCCGGCCGCGGCGTGGACCTCCACGTCGACCGCGTGCCGCGCCGCGAGGAGGGCATGACCCCGCTCGAGGTCATGCTCTCCGAGTCGCAGGAGCGGATGATGCTCGCCGCCCGCCCCGGGCGCGAGGAGGAGCTGAGGGAGCTGTTCGCCCGCTACGGCCTCGACGCCGTGGAGGTGGGCGTCGTGCGGGACCACGGCGAGCTGCGCGTGATCGACGACGGACGCGTCGTCGCCGCGCTGCCGGTCAGGGCACTGAACGAGCCGCCCACCTACGTGCGCGAGGGCGTCGAGGACCCGGCGGTGCGGGCGGCGCGCGAGCGCGACCTCACGGGCCTCGCGCCCGTCGCCGACCCCGGCGCCGCGCTGCTCGCGCTGCTCGCCGCCCCGGCGATCGCCAGCAAGGAGCCCGTCTTCCGCCGCTACGACCACCAGGTCATGACGAACACGGTGGTGCTGCCGGGGCGGGCCGACGCCGCCGTGCTGCGCGTCAAGGGCACCACGCTCGGCGTCGCCGCCACCGTCGACTGCGACTCGCGCTACACCCGCCTCGACCCCCGCCTGGGGGCCGCGCACGCCGTGGCCGAGGCCGCGCGCAACCTGAGCTGCGTCGGCGCCGAGCCCGTGGGCGTGACCGACAACCTGAACTTCGGCAACCCCACGGACCCGCACGTCTACTTCCAGCTCGAGCGATCCGTGGAGGGCATCCGCGAGGCGTGCCTCGCCCTGGGCACTCCCGTCACCGGCGGCAACGTCAGCCTCTACAACCAGTACGTCGAGGACGGGAGGGTGCGCGCCGTGCACCCCACGCCCACGATCGGCATGGTCGGCGTCCTGCGCGACGTCACGAGGCGCGCCACCCAGGAGCTCAAGCGCGACGGCGACGCCCTGCTGCTGCTCGGCGCCGGACGACCGAGCGTCGGCGCCAGCGAGTACCTCTACCGCCTCCACGGCCTCGAGGCCGGCGCGCCGCCCCACCTCGACCTGGAGGGCGAGGCCGCCCTGCAGTCCGTGGTGCGAGCGCTCGTCGCGGACGGCGTCGTCGACACCGCCCACGACGTCTCGACGGGAGGCCTGGCCGTGTGCCTCGCCGAGATGGCCGTGACGGGCGGGCGCGGCCTCTCCGCCGAGGTGCCGGACGCGGGAACGGGGGCGCTCGCGCGCGACGTCGCTCTCTTCGGCGAGTCGTCCGCCCGCGTGGTCGTGGCCGTGGAGCCGGGGCGGGTCGCCGCCGTCGAGTCCGCCTGCGCCGCGGCGGGCGTGCCGTCCGCGCGGCTGGGGCACGCGGGCGGCGACGCCCTGACCCTGAGCGTGCGCGGCGACGCCGCGCCCGTCGTCTCGCTCCCCCTGGCCGACGTCGCCGCGGCCTGGGGTCGCACGTTCGCGGAAGCGCTAGGCTGAGACGTGGACCCCTGGGAGGCGCTCCCGCTCGAGGGCGACAAGCCGCGCGAGGAGTGCGGCGTCTTCGGCGTGTACCGGCCCGCCTCCGCCGCGGGCGAGGCGGCGCCGGACCTGGCGACGCTCTGCCAGCTCGGCCTCTTCGCCCTGCAGCACCGCGGCCAGGAGTCGTGCGGCATCTGCGTCACCGACGGCGAAGAGGTGCGCATCGAGAAGGGCATGGGCCTCGTCACCCAGGTGTTCACCGAGGAGCGCCTGGCGAAGCTCGCCCTGCCCGGCGCCCGCGTCGGCGTCGCGCACACCCGCTACTCGACGACGGGCTCGAGCCTCCTCTTCAACGCGCAGCCGCTGACCGTGAGGTCGAACAAGGGCGTGCTGGCGCTCTCCCACAACGGCAACTTCACGAACGCCCGCGAGCTGAGGGACGCGATGCTAGCGGGCGGCGCGGTGTTCCAGACCACGAACGACTCGGAGGTCATGCTCAACCTCATCGCCCGCTACTCGCGGCTCGACCTGCCCAGGGCCACGGCGATGGCGATGACCGAGCTAGAGGGCGGCTTCTCGGTGGTCCTCATGGACCAGCGCCGGCTGATCGGCCTGCGCGACCGCAACGGCGTGCGGCCCCTCGTGATCGGCGCGCTGGCGGGAGGCGGCTGGGCGTTCGCCTCCGAGCCGGCGGCCCTCCACGTCGTGGGCGCCGAGTACGTCCGCGACGTGCGTCCGGGCGAGATGGTCGTGGCCGGCGACGGCGGCCTGCGCGCCGAGCAGGTGCTCGCGCCCCGCCCGACCCCCTGCTCCTTCGAGTGGATCTACTTCGCGCGCGGCGACTCGGTACTCGGCGGGGTGTCGGTCCACGAGGCGCGGGTGCGCATGGGCGAGGAGCTGGCGCGGGAGGCGCCGGTCGACGCCGACGTGGTCGTCGGCGTGCCGGAGTCGGGCCTGGCGGCGGCGCTGGGCTACGCGCGGGCCAGCGGTGTGCCCTACGACATCGGCCTCTACCGCTCGCCCTACGCCGGGCGCTCGTTCATCAACCCCACCCAGCACCTCAGGGACCAGAAGGTGAGGCTGAAGCTGGCCGCCACGACCGCCGTGGCCGGCAAGCGCGTCGTGCTCGTCGACGACTCGATCGTCAGGGGCACGACCTCGGGCCGCATCGTGAGGCTGCTCTTCGAGGCCGGCGCTACCGAGGTGCACTTCCGCGTCTCGAGCCCGCCGATCCGCTACCCGTGCTACTACGGCATCGACACCGCCGCCCGGCAGGAGCTCGCCGCCGCCACCCTGAGCGTCGAGGAGATCGGGCTGCGCATCGGTGCCACGTCGCTCGCCTACTTGGGCGAGGAAGGCCTGAGGCGCGCCCTGGGGCTGCCCGACGTCTGCCTCGCCTGCTTCAGCGGACGCTACCCCGCCGGCAAGCCGCAGGGGGCGCCGGCGACCGTCGCCGAGGCCGACGCGGCGCTGGCCTAGGACCCGGCGGAGACCGGCTCCCTCAGCCCCGGCGACGCAGGACGAGCAGGGCGAACCGCCACAGGCGCGGCGCGCGCCGCCACCGCCTCGGGTCGAGCGCGACGCGGAACAGCCACTCGAGCCCCAGGCGCGACGTCCAGCGCGGCATGCGCCGCGCGTGGCCGGCGAGGACGTCGAGGGTGCCGCCCACACCCATCATCACGGCCGCGCCCAGCTCCGCGGCGTGGCGGTGCAGGAAGGTCTCCTGGCGCTCGCCCAGGCCGGCGAGCAGCAGCCCGGCGCCGCTCTCGCGCACGGCTCGCACGACGGCCGCCGTCTCCTCCGGGCCGCCGAAGTAGCCGTGGTGGGCGCCCGCCACCCGCGTCCCGTAGCGCCTCGCGACCTCGCGTCCGGCGGCCTCGGCCACGCCGGGCCGCGCGCCCAGGAGGAAGACGGTCACCTCGCCGCCGCCCAGCTCGAGCACGCGCTGCACGAGGTCGACGCCGGGCACGCGGCCGGGCAGCGCGATGCCCTGGCGGCGGGCCGCCCAGGCCACGCCCACGCCGTCGGCGACGACGAGGTCGGCGCGCCGTATCGCCTGCGCCAACGCCTCGTCGCGGCGCGAGCGCACGACGATCTCGGGGTTCAGGGTCACGACGAGGCGCCCCGGCTCGCCCTCCGCCCGCCCGCGCCGCAGCGCGTCCAGGACCCAGGCGGCCGCTTCGTCGAGCGCGAGGGCGTCCAGGGGCAGGCCGAGGACGTAGTGGCGCACCCTGCTTAGGCGGGCTCCGGCCGCGCGAAGCGGTAGAGGGGCGCGACGCCGCCCGTCTCCACCGCCGTGAGGAGCGGCGCGGTGGGGGAGAGCGAGGCGGCGCCGGCCAGGCCCAGGTCCTGGTCGCTGCCCAGGGCGCGCAGGTAGTTGCCCACCGACGAGTGCCAGAGCGCCTCGATGGGGTCGGGGTAGGAGCGCAGCATGGCCACGGCCAGGGCGGTGGCCCCGGTGTGGGCGGCGCCGTCGCCCGTGACGGAACGCAGGAGCCCGGCGATGAGCCCCGCCGCCAGCGCGTCGTCGAGGTCCGGCTCGCCGGCGAAGCCGGAGCATACGAGGTAGACCTTGCCGCGCGAGCGGCTGGCGGCCAGCTCGGCGGCGGCGCGCGCGTTGAGCAGCGAGGCGAGCACGACGGCGGGGGCGGTCGAGACGACGGCGAGGGCCCTGGGGGCGTTCTCGGTGAGGATCACCGCCGACCGGCCCCTCACGTCGAGGCGGCGCAGCGCGGCCGGCGACGTGCCGTGGTTGAAGCGCTCGGGCGGGAAGCCGCCGCGCTCGCCCATGAGCAGGACCGCCGGGTCGGCGTCGGCCTCCTGCCGCGCCCGGCGCACCGAGCCGGTGAGGGCGAAGCGCTCGAGGCCGAGGTCGAGGAGCATCGGCGCCAGGGTGCCCGTGCGGAGCACGTCGATGAGTACGACGACGTCGTCGTAGGGTCCAGCGGGTGCCAGGTCTGTGTGGATCTGCATGTTGCCTCGGGCCGGCCCGCCCGCGGAAGGCGGCAGGCGTCCTCCCCCCGGACGGGACGTCGGGTCGACGCCTGGGGCGCCGAGCACGGGGACTCTACCACTGCCGCGCCGGCCGTTGACGTGACGGACGCATGGCGCGACCCGCGCGCCCGGCGCGTCCCGGTAGAGTGCTCCGTGCGACAGGACATGCGACCTCCCGACCTCCGGACCGCCTACCTCGCAGGGGGCCTAGAGCCCTTCTTCCAGCTCGCGCCGGGCGACGTCGGCGCGGCGCTGGGCCTGCGCCGCGAGGTCGACCGGGCGGCGCTCGCCGCGGCGGTGAGGCCGCACGCTCAGCGCCTGGGCGCGCCGGAGGAGTCGCTGCGCAGCCTGGAGAGGCTGGCGCACCCGCGGGCGATGGCCGTCGTCACCGGGCAGCAGGCTGGCCTCCTCACGGGCCCCCTGTACACGCTCGCGAAGGCGCTGACGGCGGTGAGGCTGGCGGAGCGGCTGGACACCGAGGACCGCCCCGTGGTGCCGGTGTTCTGGGTGGCCAGCCAGGACCACGACGTCGCCGAGGTCGACCACGCCTACCTCCTCGACGCGTCGGAGACGCTGCGGCGCGTGGAGGTGCGCCTGCCGGAGGGCGTGGCCGTGGGCCGCATACCGCTCACCGGCGACATGGAGGCGGCCATCGCCGCGTCGCTGGGCCAGCACACGCCGCGCCCGCCGTGCGAGGGGGAGGTCGTGTCGCTCCTGCGCGAGACGGCGGCGGTCGCGCGCGGCTTCGCGGACTGGTTCGCGGCGCAGCTCTACCGGCTGCTCGCGGGCACGGGCATCGTGATCGTCGACCCGCTGGAGCCGGCCGTGGCGAGCCTCTTCGCGGGCGTGCTGGAGCGGGAGCTCGACGACCCCCTCGAGGGCCCCGCCCGCGTGAACGAGGCCGGGAAGCGCCTGCGGCGGCTGGGGTACGCGCCGCAGCTCGGCCGGGCCGAGGGCGCCACGAACCTGTTCGTCGAGCTGCCGGGCGCGGGCGGCCTGCCGCAGCGGCAGCTGCTGCGGGCCGAGAACGGCGGCTTCGTGGCGGGCGGCATCCGCCTGACGAAGCGCGACGTGCTGGCGCGTCTGCGCGAGGACCCCACGTCGGTGACGCCCGCGGCCGGCCTGCGTCCCGTGGTGCAGGACGCTCTGCTGCCCACCGCCGTCGCGGTGCTGGGCCCCGGCGAGCTCGCCTACGTGGCGCAGCTCCGCGGCGTCTACGAGCTGCACGGCGTGCCCATGCCGCTGGCGTGGCCGCGGGCCACGGTGACCGTGATCGAGCCGGCGGCGGCGCGCCTGCTCGACGTGCACGGCCTCACCGCGGCCCGCCTGCGCGCCGACCCCGACGGCGAGCTGGAGCGGGTGCTGCTCGCGCGGCACGGCGCCGCCGGCGCGTTCAACCGCGCGACCAAGGACCTAGAGGCGTCGTTCGAGGAGCTGCTGGCCCACGTGGACGGCGTGGACCCCACGCTGCGCGGCACCGTCAAGCGCGGCCGACGGCACCTGGAGGCGACGCTGGAGCGCCTGCGCGGCAAGACGGCGGCGGCGCTGGCGCGCCGCGACGCCGAGACGAGGCGGCAGTTCGAGCGCCTGCGCGCCCACCTCCTGCCGCTCGGCCAGCCGGCCGAGCGCGTGCTCTCGCCCTACAGCCACGCGCTGAAGTTCGGCCTCGGGCCGCTGCTCCGGCTGCTGGAGCAGGTGGGCGAGTCGGGGGACCACGAGCTGCGCCTGTGACGGGCGCCGCCGCGTCAGCGGCTGACCGAGTAGTTCGGGGCGTCGGCGGTGATCGTGACGTCGTGCGGATGCGACTCGACGAGGCTGGCCTGCGTGATCTGCACGAAGCGCGCGCCCTCGCGGAACGCCTCCATGTCGGGCGCGCCGCAGTACCCCATGGCGGAGCGCAGCCCGCCGGCGAGCTGGTAGAGCACGTCCCTCACGGGTCCCTTGTAGGCGACGATGCCCTCGATGCCCTCGGGCACCAGCTTCTCTCGGCCCTTGGCGCCGTCCTGGAAGTAGCGGTCGGCGCTGCCGCCGGCCATCGCGCCGAGGCTCCCCATGCCGCGGTAGGCCTTGTAGCGTCGGCCGTCGCGCAGTACCTCCTCGCCGGGCGCCTCGGTCGTGCCGGCCAGGAGCGAGCCCATCATCACGCTGTCGGCCCCGGCGGCCAACGCCTTGGCGATGTCGCCCGAGTACTTCACGCCGCCGTCGGCGATCAGCGTGACCCCGGCGCCGCGCGTGACGTCGGCGACCGCGAGGATCGCCGAGAGCTGCGGCATGCCGACGCCGGTGACGACCCGGGTCGTGCAGATCGAGCCGGGGCCGACGCCCACCTTCACGCCGTCGGCGCCGCGCTCGACGAGGTCGGCGGCCGCCTCCGCCGTGGCGACGTTGCCGGCCACGACCTCGACCGCGTACGACTCCTTCAGGTAGGAGAGGGCGTCGAGGACGCCCTGGCTGTGTCCGTGGGCGGAGTCGAGCACCAGCACGTCGACCCCGGCCTCGACCAGCGCCGCGGCGCGGGCCTCGAGGTCGGCGGCGACGCCCACCGCCGCCGCGACGCGCAGGCGCCCGAGCGCGTCCTTCGCCGCGTGCGGGTACTCGACGGCCTTGTTGATGTCCTTGATCGTGATGAGACCGCGCAGCCGGCCGTCGTCGTCGACGACCAGCAGCTTCTCGACCTTGTGCCGCCTCAGCACCTCCCTGGCCTCCACCAGGGTCGTGCCCACCGGCACGGTGATCAGCCCCTCCGAGGTCATGAGCTCGGTGACGTTGCGGCCCATGTCGTCCTCGAAGCGCAGGTCGCGGTTCGTGAGTATGCCGGCGAGGCGGCCGTCCTCCTCGACGATCGGCACGCCGCTGATGCGGTACTCGCGCATCAGGCGGTGGGCGTCGCCGACCGTCGCGCCCTTGCCCAGGGTGATCGGGTCGACGATCATCCCCGACTCCGAGCGCTTGACCTTGCGCACCATCTCGGCCTGGGCCTCCACCGGCATCTTCTTGTGGATCACGCCGATGCCGCCGTTGCGGGCCATGGCGATCGCCATGCTCGTCTCGGTGACGGTGTCCATGGCGGCGGAGACGAGCGGCACGTTGAGGCGCACGCCCGGGGTGAAGCGCGTGCCGAGGTCGACGTCGCGCGGCAGGACCGCGCTGCGGGCCGGCACCAGCAGCACGTCGTCGAAGGTCAGCGCCGTGCCCACGAGCTTCGCCTGGGCCGAGCGGGCCCTCGCTACCGTCTCAGTCATGAACCCTCCTCAGGCCGCCCTCGCCAGGCTGGCTAGCCACCTGTCCGGCATGCGCACGGCGCGCCCGCTCCTGTCGGTCGGCACGTGCTCGGTCCTGCCCGTGGCGACGAGCTCGCCGCCCGGGAGCCTATGGAGCCTGTAGTCGAAGGCCACGCGCCGGCTGCGCGCGTCGACCATGGTGGACACCACCGCCACCTCGTCGTCGAAGCGGACGGCGCTGCGGTAGACGACCTCGAGCCGCGACACGGCGAGCGAGAGGCCCGACGCCTCCATCTCGCGGTAGGAGAGGCCGCGCTCGCGCATCCACTCGACGCGCCCGGCCTCGAACCAGACGGGGTAGACCGAGTGGTGGACGACGCCCATCTGGTCGCTCTCGGCGAAGCGCGCGCGCACCACGGTGACGGTGTCCCGCGGGCCGGTCCTCAGCGCTGCCGCCTCGTCGGTTGGGGGGTTCGTCGTCGTCACGCGCCTCGCACCGTTCCTCGGGAGAGCATAGCGCCGCCGGGGCGCCCGCTGGGGCCGATGGTAGACTCCGCGAGGGAGCGAGCCGTGAGCAGCCGCAAGCCGCGCTCGATCGGCGCGGAGTTCCAGTCCCAGACCAAGTTCCGGCGCGGCCAGCTCCCCGCGGCGCGCGGCCGCGTCGCGCCCGCGTTCAAGGTCTACGCCAACCCCAAGGAGATCGCCAAGCTGCCGCAGCCGCACCTCAAGGGCGGCACCGGCGTGTGGACCGCGATGTCCTCGGCCCGCGGCGAGGCCGAGGGCGGACGCATCAAGGACGCGCAGCTCTCGCAGCTCCTGTGGGCGGCGGCCGGCTTCACGATGGGCGGCGAGCGCGTGCCGGCCAGCGCTCAGGGCGTCTCGTCGGTCGAGGTCTACGTCCTCGCGCTCCAGGTGCGCAACCTGCTCGCCGGCGTCTACCACTACGACCCGCGCGAGCACAGCCTGGCGCACCTCAGCGTCGGGGACCCGCTGCCGGCGCTGGCGGAGGCGCTCCTCACCGACGTCGACCTGACGGCGCAGGCGGCGCTGCTCTGCTTCACCGGCGTCCCTGACAGGCACCGGGCGGCCGACGGCGGGCGCAGCTACCGCTACCTCTACCTGGACGCCGGCGCGGCGGCGCAGAGCGTCGCGCTCGCCGCCGGCGCCATGGGCCTGGCCACGCGTCTGCTGACGGACTTCTACGACGACGAGCTCGCGGAGCTCCTGAAGGTCGACGGGCGCGACGAGCACCCGCTGTGCCTGGTGGCCGTCGGCCCGTGAGCGGAAAGGTAGACCGGTATGTCCACTGACGTGACGGCGGTCGCGGGAGGGAACGCCGCGGTCCTCGAGAGGCTGGAGCGCCACGCCCCCGGCCTGTGGCACCCTCGGGTCGCGTTCGTGCGCGGCGAAGGCGCGCTGCTCTACGACGCCGACGGCAGGGAGTACATCGACTGCCTGGCCGGCATCGGCGTCGCCAGCGTCGGCCACGGCAACCAGAGGCTGGCCGCGGCAGTCGCGGAGCAGGCGGCCCGCCTGATCGTCTGCCCCCAGAACCTCGGCAGCGACGTGCGCGCGCGCTTCCTCGAAGAGCTGTTCACGTTCCTGCGCCCGCCCCTCGAGCGCGTCTTCCTGTCGAACTCCGGCGCCGAGGCCAACGAGGCGGCGCTGAAGTGGGCGCGCGTCGCCACGGGCCGCTCGCGCTTCGTGGCCATGAGGCGCGGCTTCTCCGGCCGCACGTTGGGCGTGCTGCCCCTCACCTGGGAGCCCAAGTACCGCGAGCCGTTCGAGCGCGGCGAGCCCACCGTGACGTTCGTGACGCTCGGCGACGAGGACGAGCTGGCGGCGGCGGTCACCGAGGAGACGGCCGCCGTGGTCATCGAGCCCATCCAGGGCGAGAGCGGCATCCGGCCCGCGCCGGAGTCGTACCTGCGCCTGGCCCGCGAGCTGACCAGGGAGCGCGGCGCCCTCCTCGTGCTCGACGAGATCCAGAGCGGTGTCGGCCGCACCGGCACGTTCCTCGCCTCCGAGCCGTCCGGCGTGGAGCCCGACGTCGTCACGCTGGCCAAGGGCCTGGCCGGCGGCGTGCCGATCGGCGCGACGGTCATGACCGCCGCGGTGGCGGCGGCCATGCCGCCCGGCGGGCACGGCACGACCTTCGGCGGCAACCCGCTGTCGGCCGCGGCGGGCCTGGCCGTCCTCGAGGAGATCAGGGAGCGCGACCTCATGGGCCGCGCCTCCCGGCTGGGCGAGAGGCTGATGGCGGGCCTGCGCGCCCTCGGCGACCCCAGGGTCGTCGAGGTCCGCGGGCGCGGGCTGATGGTGGGGATGGAGCTCCGCACGCCGGTGGCGCCGCTGGTGTCGGCGCTCCTCGAGGCCGGGGTCGTCACGACGTCGGGCGGCAGCCACACCCTGCGCTTCCTGCCGCCGCTGGTGATCGAGGAGGCGCAGGTCGACGAGGTCGTGGCCCGCGTCGGCTGGGCGCTCGCGGGGCTGTCGTGAGGAACTCCTGAGCGGCCCGTGAAGGCGCCTGGTTAGGATGGCCGCGATGGGCCAGGTCGAAGCCCTCGCGCTCGAGCTCCTCGAGTACAAGGTGGAGGAGTACGTCGCCAAGCGGAGCGTCCGCGGGGGCGTCAAGACGATGTGGGACCTGCTCGAGCTCGTCACCCGCGAGCGCGAGCGCCTCACCTCGGAGCAGCGCGCGCGCCTCGACCAGGTGACGGCGGCGCTGCAGGCGGCGGGCGGCGCCAAGGACCCGGGGCCAGGCAGGGCGCTGGACATCGACACGCTCTTCCTGGGCACCGAGCCGGACGTGGAGCTCGCCGAGGACGAGGCGCCGGCCCGGCCGCCGGACACGCCCGAGGAGCGCGAGGAGCACGCGGTGCTGCAGCGCCTGGCGCGGCGGGTGTGGTGGGACGAGCTCGACGGCTTCGTGCAGCAGCTCGCGGCCAGCTGGCGCTCCCAGCGCGACCGCTACGCCGCCCGCATCGCCTACGCCACCCTGCAGAACCTCAAGCGCAACGTCCTCAGGGAGGCGTTCGTCCGCGACTCCAGCCTGCGCGGCTTCAAGGTCGTCGAGCCGATCCCGTCGCTGGCCGACCCGCTCGTCTCGCTCTCCGACGTCGACTCCCTGGCCGAGATCGCCCGCGACCTCATCAACCTGATCATGACGATCGGCAAGGAGGGCGGCCCGCTCCCCGAGGTCGCCGTGCCCGAGTCGCAGGCGCTGCAGTACGTCAGGCAGGCGGCGCTGGCCGTGGCGGCCGACCCCTACGCCGGGCGCAACTCGCCGATCGACCCGCGCCTGCCGAGCAGCCGCCAGCTGCGCCTGGCGATACAGGAGCTGAACAGGGAGATGCTGCCCGAGGAGCAGAAGGCCGTGCAGCGCCGCGAGCTCGAGAGGCGCCTGGGCGAGGCGCTGGCGATGGAGCGGAACGAGCGCATGATGTTCCACCGCGACGCGGCCATGCTCCAGGACGTCGTCCACACGTTCTTCGAGCGCCTGGCCGACTACCTGCCGACCTCCGTGGGCGGGCGCGCCAGCGGGCCGCAGCTCGGCGGCGGCGTGCTCTTCGGCGTGAACCCGGCGCTGCGCGTCGAGCACATCAGCCCGGCGACGACGGAGATCACCGTGCGCCTGGTGGGCCCGGTGCGCCTGTCGATGGGCGGCCACGACTTCGCGTTCTCCGGCGCGGGCGCCTCGCGCGTGCTGTTCGTCGACGACCAGGAGGTGAGCCTCACCGGCGCCTCCGTCGTGCAGCTCGGCCGCGAGCGCCTCGCGGTCTTCCGCGAGGGCGATTACGTCCACCTGCGCCTGCGCGACGAGGGGCGCAGCCTGGCGCTGCGCCTCGCCGAGGCGCTCGTGGTCCTCCACGTGCTGACGAGCCCCAGGCGCGAGGACCTGCTCACCGTCGCGAAGGTCATCGCCAACACGGTCAGGGGGGAGCCCCAGGAGCTCGTCGTGCAGGCCCTCAACCGTGCCAACCACATCTCGTCGCGCGCCCCCGACAGGCGCCAGGCGCTCACGGGGCTGCTGCGGGGCGCGGCGCGCGCCACGGGCGTCGACCTCGACAACGCCACGGTCGCGGCGCTCGTCGACAAGATCATGGACGCCGTGACGCTCGACCCCGGCGACGTCGAGGGGGCGCTGGAGCGGGCCCAGGCCGACGAGCAGTCGTTCCACTCGCTCACGGGAGAGCCGCTCACCGTGGAGCTGGCGGGGCAGAAGATCACGGTGCGCCAGTACCGCGGGCGGACCCGCGGCTCCCAGGAGAGCCTCGTGGCGATGCTGCCAGGGCAGGTGCTGGGGTCGTTCACCGACTACCTGATCGCGCCCCTCGGCGCGGGTACCCTGCTCTTCGTCCGCGGCGACACCGACCTGGCCGTCCTCCACCTGGCCAAGGCGAGGCTCTTCTCGACGGCCGTCTGAGCGTCGCGGCGGAGGGGAGACGCCCCATGCCGCAGGCCATGACAGACGAAGAGGTGCGCGAGGCCCTGGCGGGGCTGCCCGGCTGGAGCGCCGGCGCGGCGGCCCTGACCAAGGAGCTCTCGTTCGACGGCTTCTCCGCGGCCTTCGCGTTCCTGACGCGCGTGGCCCTGCTCGCCGAGAAGCGGGGCCACCACCCCGACTTCCACTGCTCCTACTCCCGCGTGAGGCTCGAGCTGCGCAGCCACGACGCCGGCGGGGTCACGGCGCGCGACCTCGAGCTGGCCCGGGCGATCGAGGCCCTGCTGCCTTCTCCGGCGAGGCCCGGCGAGGCCTAGGGCGCTCCGCCAGGGTCGTCGCCGGGTTCGCCCGGCTCGTCGGGTCCGTCCGGCTCGTCGGGCTCGTCGGGTCCTTCGGGCTGGTCGGGTCCCTCCGGCCCGCCCGGCTGCTCGGGCTCGGGCTCTCCCTGCGGCTCGGGACCCGCGCCCTCCCGGGCGCCGCCTCCCTCCTCGTCCGGCGACGGGGCGCCGGCGGGCGCGGTGAAGCGGTACGACCGCCTCAGGACCGCGACGTCGTCGTCGTCGACGTCGCCGTCGCCGTCGAGGTCCCCGCGCACGTTGACGCCGGCCTGGCCGTAGGCCGCCGCCAGCTCGAGCAGGTCGCCGAAGCCGACGACCCCGTCGCGGTCGAGGTCGGCGGGGTCGAAGGACGTCAGCGCCGCCAGCTCGGCCAGCTCGGCCTCGCCGGGCAGCGCCGCCGGGTCGGTCAACGCCATCGCCATCACGCCGCTGGGCGTGGGCGGCAGGCCGAGGAGGGCGCCCACCTCGTGCCGCAGCGCGGCGGCCAGGAGCTCGTGCTCCTCCGGGCGCACCAGCACGCGGACCTCGCGCCCCTCGGCGAGCGTGAGGGTGAGCACGGCCGGGCCGAACAGGGCCGGGTCCCCGTAGGCGAAGGCGTGGTCGGCGTCGGGGCTCCGCGACACCTCCACGGTGTCCGGCGCGAGCTCCTCCCAGGCCGCGGCGGCCGCCGCGAGCCTGTCGGACAGCAGCAGCGGGCCCCCCGCGTCGTCGACCGCGTACGCGGCCTCCACCCGTGCCGCGGGCGCCGGCGGGGCCGGCTCGGCCTCGGACGCCTCGCCGACCTCCTCTTCGGGCGGCGCGGGCTCGGCCCCGCCCTCCTCGCCGGGCGGCGCGGGCTCGGCCCCGCCCTCCTCCCCGGGCGGCGCGGGCCGTCCGCCTTCCTCTCCAGGCGGCGCGTCGGGCCCGTCGCCGCCGGGCTCGCCCGCGGGCGGAGCCGCGTCAGCCGGCGGCGGGGCCTCGCCGGCCAGGGCCCGGCGCACGACCTCGAGCACGGACTCCACCGCCGTGGGGCCTTCCGCGCGCACGAGGGCGCCGGCGGGGTCGAGCCCCAGGAAGCGCCCCTGGGCGTCGACGAGGCCCGCCCCGTCCTCGCGCCACAGGCCCTGGGCGAAGCCGACGACCGGCGACGCCAGGCCCGCCGCGGCGTGTAGCGCCACGAGTACCTCGTCGCCGGGGCGCCAGGCCGGGCTGCCCGGCACGATCAGGCGCCTGCCCTCCGCCTCGCCGCCCAGGACCTCGATCACGACCTCCTCGCGCGGCGCCTCGTCCTCGCCGGCCTCCGGGTCGTCGGTGAGCCACTCGCGCACCTCGAGCGTCACGACGGTCCACACCCCCGCGTCGTCGGCGCGGGTCGTCACGTCGGCGACCCTGGCCGTGAGCACGGCGTCGGCGAGGTCGAGGACCTCGTAGGGCGTCAGGGCCACGTACGTGGTGGCGAGCGCGGTGCCGGGCGTGCCCAGGAGCAGCGCCAGGGCGCCGAGGAGCGCGCCGCGGGCCCGTGCGCCCCTGACGCGCGCACCGCGGAGGCTCGTACGACCGCTCCACGAGGCGAGCACCCGCGTGGTCCGTCCCCTGCGCGGCCTCACAGGAGGCCCTCGCCCTCGCCCGGCTCCGCGGGCTGCCGGGGCCGCGGCGTGCCGCCCTCGGTGAGCTCGGCCGTCTCCCTGACGAGGCCGCCGCCGCGGCGGGAGGCGAACTCGGTGATGCTCGTGAGCCTGAGCACGGCGGGGGGCGCCAGCGGCACGAGCTCGAAGCGGAACAGCTCCGCCTCGCCCGAGACGGTCCCGCCGAGCGCCGCCAGGTCGACCTGCAGGCGTCCCGGGCCGACATCGGTGAACAGCGCCACGTCGTCCCGCGACGGGCGCACGCTGTCCTCGACCAGGGCGAAGGCGCCGGCGTCCCAGGTGACGAGCGTCGACAGGCCCTGCAGCGCGCGGGCGGCGCCCAGGCGGGCGCGCAGCGTCACGCTGCCCCTGACCTCGGTGTCGGGCGGGGCGAACGAGAGCGCCGGCGGCGGGGGCTGGACGACGCGCAGCACGAACTCCTGGAACGTCGAGGAGAGGTCGGCGTCGGAGACGACGAGCGTGAACTCGTAGGTGCCGACCTCGGTGGGCGTGCCCTGGAGCACGCCGCCGACGAGCTCGATCCCGGGAGGCAGCGCGCCGCCCTCGAGGCGGAACTCGTACGGCCGCAGGCCGCCGACGGCGTGCACGGGGGCGCGGTAGGGCTCGTTCACGATCGCCTCGGGCACGTCGGGGGCGAGGAAGCGCAGGGCCTCGCCCGGGGCGGCCAGCTCGCCGGCGCAGGCCGCCAGCAGCAGCGCCAGCGACGCCGCGCGCGCCGCCCGCCACGGCCCCCTCGCTCCGCCCGAAGACCTCCTGCCCACGCGGGTGAAAGCCTACCCTATGCCGCATGGGCACCGACCCGCCGACCGCCACCCTGCGCCGCGTCGCCGTCGCGGACCGGGGCGCGCGCTCGGCGCAGGCCGGTACGCTCGAGGTGCCGCTGTCGCCGGCGGTGCCGCGCGACCTCCGCCGCCGCCTGCACGTCACCAGGGCGTCGCGCGAGCGCTACGCCGTGCCCGCGGACTCCTTCGGCCTCGGCGGACGGCTGCTGCGCGTCGACGCCGCGTCCGCGGCGCGCATCGCCGCGGCGCTGAGGTCCGAGGGCGGGGCCGGTGAGGGCGCCTCCGCCGCCCTCGTCGCCGCGTCCGTCGTGCTGCACGAGCTGATGCACGCCGTGCTCGCCACGGCGCCGTGGCGGGACGCCGCGCTGGGCGAGCTGCGGCGGCGCCTGGGGGAGGGCGGCGCCGACGCGGCGCTCGCGGCCTTCGGCAGCGTCTACCAGGTGCCCGGGCACGGAGGCGACCCCGCGGAGCTCGCCGAGGAGCTGGCCCTCCTCGGACTGGCCGCCGACGACGCCGCTCTCGCCCCGCTGGCCGCCCTGTTCGACCCCGGAGGGTCCAGGTCCGTTCTGGAGCCCGCCTGGACGGCGCTCCACACCGGGCTCGCCGCCACGGACGCGCCCGCCCTCCCCGGCCCCGACGCGGGCGGGCAGGGGGCCCAGGCGCCGGGCGGGCCTGCGGCCGCCGCCGTCATCGCGTCGGCGGGCGCAGCGAGCCTGCTGGACCTCCTGACGCTGCCCCGGCGCCTGCACCCGACCTCGCTGGCCGCGCGCCTCGAGGCCGCGCTGGCGCTGTGGCGCCACGTGCTCGGGCCGGGCGCCGGGGAGCTGGTGAGGCGGGCGCTGCGCGCGCTCGACCAGCTGCGCGAGGAGGAGCGGCGCGCGCCCGGCGCCGGCGGTCCGCCCGGCCCGCCGCCGGCCTGGCAGCGCGCCGCCGGCCCGCGGGGCGAGCCGCGCTACGCGCGCGAGGAGCCGTGGATGCGCTCGGCGCGGATCGTCGCGAAGGTCCTCCCGGTGTGGCTGGCGCAGCTGTCGGCCTGGCACGGCGTGAGCGTCACGCGCCTCGACGAGGTGCCGGAAGAAGCCCTCGCCGACCTGGCCGCCGACGGCTTCGACACCCTCTGGCTCGTCGGCGTGTGGGAGCGCAGCGCGGCCTCCCGCGCGGTCAAGCGGCTCCAGGGCCTGCGGGCCGACCTCGGCAGCGCCTACGCCGTGCACGACCACGTCGTGGCCGACGCGCTCGGCGGCGAGGAGGCGCTGGCGCGCCTGCGCGAGAGGGCCGCGCGTCATGGGATCAGGCTGGCAGCGGACCTGGTGGCGAACCACACGGCGATCGACTCGCGCTGGGTCGAGGAGCACCCCGACTGGTTCGTGCAGGCCGAGGAGCCGCCGTTCCCCGCCTACTCGTTCACGGGGCCGGACCTGAGTCCCGGCCGGCCGTTCGCCGTGCGCATCGAGGACGGCTACCTGACGGGCCGCGACGCGGCCGTCGTCTTCGAGCGCCTGGACCGCGCCACGGGCGAGCGGCGGTACCTCTACCACGGCAACGACGGCACCGGCCTGCCGTGGAACGACACGGCCCAGGTCGACTTCCTGAACCCCGAGGCCAGGCGCGCCGTCGTCGACACGGTCGTGGCGGCCGCGCGCCGCTTCCCGGTGCTGCGCTTCGACGCGGCCATGACGCTGGTGCGGGACCACGTCAGGCGCCTGTGGCACCCGCGCCCCGGCGAGGGCGGCGCCGTGCCGTCGCGCAGCGCGCTGGCGCGCGGGGAGGAGGCGTTCGACACCCTCCTGCCCGGCGAGTTCTGGGCCGAGGTCGTGGAGGCGGTCGAGGAGCGCGCCCCCGGCACGATGCTGATCGCCGAGGCGTTCTGGCTGCTGGAGGAGGCGTTCGTCGGGCGCCTCGGCATGCACCGCGCCTACAACAGCGCCTTCATGCGGCTCCTGGCGTCCCGCCGCGACGGCGAGCTGCGCCGCCACCTGCGGGACGTGCTGCGGCGCGACCCCCGCGTGCTCGAGCGCTACGTGAACTACCTGACCACGCCGGACGAGCCGAGCGCCCGCGCCGCGTTCGGCGCCGGCGACCGCTACTTCGGGCTCGCCACGCTGCTGTGCACGCTGCCCGGCACGCCGCTGTTCGGTCACGGCCAGGCCGAGGGGCTGGAGGAGTCGTACGGCATGGAGTTCGCGGCGCCGCGCATGGGCGAGCGACCCGACACCGACTTCAGGGAGCGGCACCGGCGCGAGCTCGCTCCCCTCCTGAGGGAACGCGAGCGCTTCGCCGCGGCCGACGGCCTGACGCTCCTGCGGGTGCTGGGCGCGGGCGGCGCGGAGCTCGAGCGCGTGCACGCCCACTGCTTCGCTTCCCGCGAGGGCCGCGGGGCGGCTCTCGTCGCCTTCAACCACTCCGATGAGCCGGTCGCCGGCACGCTGGTCGCGCCCGCCGGGCCGGCGTGGGAGGCGCTGGGGCTGCCGCTGCCGCGGGACGGCGAGCGCCTCGTCGCGCGCCGCCACCCACACGGCGACGCCGCGTCGTGGACGAGGGAAGACCTCCTCGGCGGCTGGCGCGTGGAGCTGCGTCCGTTCGAGGCCGTCGTCTACCTCGACGTGAGGCTCGAGGCGCTGCCGACCGCGGCGGCGGCTCCCCCCGCGCCGCGGCGCCGCGCCCCCGGCGACGCGCCGGCGCGGGCGGCGGCTAAGAGGCGCGCCCGCTCACGGCGGCGAGGCGGCGGCTCTGCAGGTGCGTGAGGGCGAGCGCCAGGGCGTCGGCCTCGTGGTCGCTGGCCGGCCGCCGCGGCAGACGCAGCAGCGCGCGGACCATGTAGGCGACCTGCCCCTTGTCGGCGCGGCCGGTGCCGACCAGCGCCTGCTTGACCTCGAGGGGACCGTACTCGTGCACGGGCAGGCCCAGGTCGGCGGCGCAGAGCAGCACGACGCCGTACGCCTGTCCGACCTTGAACGACGTCGCCTTCTGGCGGTGGAAGAACTGGGACTCGAGCACGACGGCGTCCGGCCGGTGCTCGGCGAGGAAGGCCATGACCTCGTCCCTGAGCGCGCGCAGGCGCGCCGAGGCGGGCAGCCTGGCGCTGGTCGTGACCAGGCGCGAGCCGAGGAGGCGCGCGTCCGGGCGCGCCTCCTCGACGGCTCCCAGTCCCAGGTGAGCGAGCCCCGGGTCCACGCCGACGGCGCGGAAGCCCCGCGCGCGCGGCGCCGGCGTGCCCCTCTCCACGCTCAGTATTCTGCCAGGTACCGGTTCAGCTCCCAAGCGTGCACGGCGATCCTGTAGTCGTCGTACTCGAGGGTCTTCGCCGCCACGTACTGCTTGAAGACGTGCTCGCCGAGCGCCTCGACGACGACCTTGTCGCGCTTGAGGTTGCCCATCGCCTCGCGCAGCGTCATGGGCAGCTCGCGGATCTTGTGCCGCCTGCGGTCGCGCACGCTCATGTGGTAGATGTTCCGGTTCACCGGCGGCGGCGGCACGAGCTGCCGCTCGAGGCCGTCGATCCCGGCCGCGCAGATCGCCGCCAGCGCCAGGTACGGGTTGCACGACGGGTCGGGCATGCGCAGCTCGGCGCGCGTGCTGTTGCCGCGGCGCGCCGGGACGCGGATCATCGCGCTGCGGTTCGACACCGACCAGGCGATGTTCGTGGGCGCTTCGAAGCCGGGCGTGAGGCGCTTGTACGAGTTCACCGTCGGGTTCGTCACGGCCACGACGGCCGTGGCGTGCTCGAGCACGCCGGCGATCCAGTGCTCCATGACCGTGGAGAGCTGGTGGCGCCCGCCTTCGTCGTAGAACGCGTTCTTGCCGTCCTTGAACACGCTCATGTGGCAGTGCATGCCGGAGCCGTTGATGCCCTGCACGGGCTTCGGCATGAACGTGGCGTGCAGGCCGTGGTTCATGGCGATGCGCTTGACCACGGTGCGGAACGTGAGGATGTTGTCGGCGGTGGTGACGGCGGGCGCGTACTTGAAGTCGATCTCGTGCTGGCCCGGCGCGACCTCGTGGTGGGCGGCCTCGATCTCGAAGCCCATGTCGACGAGCGCGTTGACCATGTCGCGCCTGGCGTCCTCGCCGCGGTCCACGGGCGCGAGGTCGAAGTAGCCGGCGGCGTCGGTGGTCGTGGTGGTCGGCACGCCGCCCTCGCCGCGCTGGAAGAGGAAGAACTCGGGCTCTGGTCCGACGTAGAAGTCGTCGTAGCCCAGCGACCGCAGCCTCTCGATCTGGCGCTTGAGCACGTAGCGCGGGTCGCCCGGGAACGGCGAGCCGTCCGGGAGCGTGATGTCGCAGATGAGGCGCGCGACGGTGCCGCGGCCCGGTCCCTCCATCGCGGCCGGCAGGACCAGGAACGTGTCGAAGTCCGGCTTGAGGAGCATGTCGGACTCCTCGATGCGGGCGAAGCCCTGGATCGAGGAGCCGTCGAACATGATCTCGCCGTCGAGGGCCTTCTCGAACTGCGAGCGCGGCACCTCCACGTTCTTGATCTGCCCGAGGATGTCGGAGAACTGAAGGCGTAGGAAGTTGACGTCGTGCTCCTTGAGGCTTGCGCGGACCTCGTCTACCGTCGTTGCCATATAGTCCTTTCGCCGAACCCAGCGTCACGCCGGGGCGAGCTTCCCCGGATAACGGCCGAAGCGTAACGGCATATCCGGCCAAGTGTCAACGGTGAGCCGCACACCTGTGCACTATCAGCATGACACCGTGTGGCCGAGGGACGGCCGGGCGCCGCGGCCGACGCGGCTCGTCGCCCTCGGCCCGCCGCGCGCGCCGGGCGCCCCAAGCGCGTTGACAGCGCCATTGGGCGCGACTAGGATGCTCGCAACCGCCGCCAGAGACAGCATCGCATCCGAGGGAGGACGTCAGTCGATGAAGAGAGCACTCTGTGTCTTGGCCGTCGCGCTCGTGGGGCTCGCCATGGCTCAGCCGCCCGTCTCGCGGGTGGGCACGCTGATGGCCTACACCGGCGCGCTGGCCGAGTTCGGTCCCGCGATCAACAACGGCGCGCAGCTCGCCGCCGACCAGGTGAACGCGGCCGCCACCGCCGTCTTCGGCGGCCCGCTCATCGAGATCGTCACCGAGGACTCGGCGACGAACCCCTCGCAGGGCGTCGACAGGGCCCGCAAGCTCGTGAACACGGACGGCGTCGTCGCCATAGTCGGCGCCCTCTCCAGCGGCGTCTCCGTCACCGTGGCCGAGTCGGTGACGATCCCCGGCCAGGTCCTCCAGATCTCGCCGGCCAGCACCTCGCCGCTCATCACCACGCTGCCGGACACCGAGGACTTCATCTACCGCACGGTGTCCTCCGACGCGCTGCAGGGCGTCGTGCTCGCGCAGCTCGCCCGCGGCGAGCTCGTCGACGGCCTCTCCTACGACAGGGCCGCCGTCATCTACGTGAACAACCCCTACGGCCAGGGCCTGGCCGAGGCGTTCACGCGGGCCTTCGAGGCGCGCGGCGGCACGGTCACGGCCAGCGTCGGCCACCCCGAGGAGCCGCAGCCCACGTACGCGGGCCTGCTCGACCAGCTCTTCGCCGGCGACCCCGAGGTCGTGATCGCCGCCTCGTACCCCGGCAACGCCACGGTCTTCATGCAGGAGGCCCGTGACCTCTACGGCTTCACGAACTGGATGATGACCGACGGCACTAAGTCGCTCGACCTCGTCGAGGCGCTCGGCGCCGATACGGTCGAGGGCCTCTACGGCACGGCGCCCGGCGCCGACCCGCAGTGGGAGGGCTACGTGCGCTTCTCCGAGGCGTACGAGGGCGCCTACGGCGAGCGCCCGCCGCTGCCCTACATCGACACCGCCTACGACGCCGTGGCCGTGATCGGCCTGGCCATGGCGAAGGCGTACATCGACGGCGTGGACATCACCCCGGCCAACATCCGCGACCGCCTGCGCGAGGTCTCGAACCCCGAGGGCGAGCCGGTGGGCGTGGGCGACTTCGAGCAGGCCTTCCGCCTGCTCCAGCTCGGCGCCGACATCAACTACACGGGCGCCGCGGGCGAGGTCGACTTCGACGACGCCGGCGACGTCGTGACGCCCGTCGAGGTGTGGCAGTACCAGGACGGCGACATCGTCACGAACCAGATCCGCACCGCCGACCAGATCCCGGCGGAGTGACGGTCATGGGCCCGCGGCCGCGGGCCGCGAGGTGAAGAGGCGGGGAGCCCGCGCGGGCTCCCCGCCTCCTTCTGCCGGAACCGCCGCCCGGCCGGTGGCGGGGCGCGCCCGCGGACCGGGCCAGAGGCAGGGGCGGCGCCCGCTAGCGCCGCCCCCGTGGCCGGCGCGGCGAGACGAGCGGCGCCGGCGGGGCGCCTACCTCCTCAGTCGCGCGTCAGCGAGACGACCTTCTCCTCCGGCAGCACGCCGCGCGGCCGGTAGAGGACGATGAACAGCATCAGGAGCGAGATCAGCAGGAAGCGGATGTAGGGCCCGCGCTGCGGCAGGTCGGGCGAGATCGCCGCCAGCGTCGGGCGCAGCGCGTCGACGAGGAAGCTCGCCCCCGTCCAGATCGCCCACACGAGCAGGGCGCCCAGCACGGCGCCGCGGTTGTTGCCGCTGCCGCCGAGCATCAGCATCACCCAGATCAGGAACGTGCCGTAGAGCGGGTCGAAGTGCCCGTAGTCGATGGCGACGACGTAGTGCGCGTAGAGCGAGCCGCCCATGCCCATGATCACGGCCCCGACGACGAACGCCTGCATGCGGAAGGCGGCCACGTCCTTGCCGCTCATCGCCGCGGCGTCCTCGTCCTCGCGCACGGCGCGCAGCACGCGCCCCCACGGCGAGCGTATCGCGCGCTCGAGCCCCGTGTAGACGAGGAACAGCACGAGCCCGACGATCGCCACGTACAGGTACGGGTAGTCGCGCGGCGCCAGCGGGGCGAAGAACGAGTTCACGAAGCCGGGCAGCCAGTCGCAGCCGTCGCCGGTCAGGCAGGAGAGCGGCTGGGGCAGGCCGCGCAGCGGCTGGGGACCGTTGGCGAGCCAGCGCTCGTTCTGGAACACCAGGCGCACCAGCTCGGCGATGCCGATGGTCGCGATCGCCAGGTAGTCGCCGCGGAGCCTGAGCGTGGGCCAGCCGACGAGCAGGGCCAGCAGGCCGGCGACGACGCCGCCGGCCAGGAGGCCCACCCAGAACGGGGCGCCGAGCCCGAACGCCTGCTGGGTGAACGCCGCCAGCGACCCGGTGGGCAGGTTCGTCGTGAACAGGGCCGAGGTGAAGGCGCCGATCGCGAAGAAGGCCGCGACCCCGATGTTGAAGAGCCCGGTGTAGCCCCACTGGACGTTCAGCCCCAGCGTGAGGACCGCGTACACGCTGCCCATCAGCAGGAACGTCGTGACGTAGGAGAGGATGCCGGCGGGCAGTAGCAGCGCCAGCGCCGCCGCCACGGCCAGCGCGACGACGATGGAGACCGCGTGCTTCACCGCCGCCGAGCGGCCGCGCAGCACGACGACGAGCAGGAGGTAGAGCGGCACGGCCAGGAGCACGGCGCGCGGCAGGACGGTGGGGTCGGTCATCGCCCGCCTCCCCCGAGCTCGCGGCGCCGCGCCGCCGGCACGATCGTCCGGCCGGCGACCATCAGCGGTCCCCTCCCATCAGCCCCTGCGGCCTGACCAGCAGCGCGAGGATCATGACGACGAACGCCGCCGCGGGGCCGTAGGCGGGGTTCACGAACGCCGACGACACCTGCCACACGATGCCCATGGTGAAGGCGCCGAGGAGGGCGCCGTAGACGTTGCCGATCGTGCCCAGGATCACCGCGGCGAACAGCGGCAGCAGCAGCCACCAGCCCATCTCGGGCCTCAGCTGGACGTCGAGGCCGTAGAGCATGCCGCCGGCGCCGGCCAGGGCGCCGCCGACCAGCCACGTCCACAGCACCACGCGCTCCGTCGGTATGCCGCTGATGCGCGCCAGGTCGGGGTTGTCGGCCATCGCGCGCATCGCCTTGCCCACCTTCGTCCGCTCGAGGAGCAGGTAGACGAGGAGGATGAGCACCAGCGCCAGGCCGAGGATGAAGAGCTGGTCGGTGCGCACGCGCACGCCGGCGAAGAGCTCGACGACGGGCCGCGCCCGGCCCTGGTAGTAGAAGGCGAAGTCGGCGCCGAACACCATGTAGACGATGCTGCGCAGGCCGAACGCGATGCCGAGCGCCGCCATCGCCATCATCACCGGCGCGCTGCGCCGGCGGCGCAGCCGGTGGAAGGTGAGCCTGTCGAGGCCGTAGGCGACGAGGCCGACCAGCGGCATGACCACCACGAGCGCGACCACGAACTCGTACCCGAAGCCGAGGCCCAGGACCGGGGGGCCGGCGGGGAGCAGGGACATGACGACGAGGCCCAGGTAGGCGCCGAGCGTCATGAGGTCGCCGTGGGCGAAGTTCGCCATCTTCAGGACGCCGAACACGAGCGTCACGCCCAGCGCGCCCAGGGCCAGCACGCCGCCAAGGAGCACGCCGCGGACGACGAGGCCCAGCATGCGCGTGCCGCTCACGCCCTGGGCCGAGGACATGACGGCGATGAGCAGGGCGATGAGCGCGAGCAGGCCCACCAGGGCCCAGCGGCTGCCCATGACGGTCGAGACGCTGCGCCGCAGCGCGCGGGCGCGGGGGAGGGGTCGTGTCTCCACCACGTCAGCCTCCCAGGTAGAGCCTGGCGACCTCGGGGTCGCCCAGCAGCTGCGAGCCGGGCCCCTCGACCTGGTTCCGTCCCGTGGCCAGCACGTAGCCGCGGTGGGCCAGCTCCAGCGAGCGCTTGGCGTTCTGCTCCACCATCAGTACCGCTACTCCCGTCCTGTTGATCTCCGCGACCTTGTCGAAGATGAGGTCGACGAGCAGGGGGGCCAGGCCCGCCGACGGCTCGTCGAGCATCAGCAGCTTCGGGTCGAGCATCAGCGCCCGGCCCATCGCGACCATCTGCCGCTCGCCGCCCGACATCTTGCCGGCCCGCTGCGAGCGGCGCTCGGCGAGGCGCGGGAACAGCTCGTAGACGCGCTCCTTGCGCGACTTCAACGGCTCGTCCAGTATGTACGCGCCCATCTCGAGATTCTCCTCGACGGTGAGCGAGGGGAAGACGTTGTCCACCTGCGGCACGTAGCAGAGCCCGCGCCGGACGATCTGCTCGGGCGGCAGCCCCGAGATGTCCTCGCCGGCGAACGTGACGCGGCCCTCCCAGGGCTTGAGCAGGCCGAAGACGAGCTTCATCACCGTCGACTTGCCGGCGCCGTTCGGCCCGACGATCGACACGATCTCGCCCTCCTCGACCCTGATGTCGACGCCGCGCAGCACCTGCATCTCGCCGTAGCCGGAGACGGCGCCCTCAACCGTCAAGAGCGACACTCTGACCTCCTAGGTACGCCTCCAGCACGCGCGGGTCCTCGCGCACCACGGCGGGCGGGCCCTCGACGAGCTTGCTGCCCTGGTTCATGACGACGACCGGGTCGCACAGGCCCATGACCAGCGGCATGTCGTGCTCGATGAGCAGGAACGTGATGCCCCGCTCCCTGTTGAGCTGCTCGATCTTCTCGCGCAGCCGGCCCATCAGCGTCGGGTTCACGCCGGCGGCCGGCTCGTCGAGCAGCACGATCACCGGGTCGGCCATGAGCGTGCGCGCCAGCTCCAGGAGCTTCTTCTGGCCGCCGGAGAGCGACCCGGCCGGCTCGTTCTCGAGCTTCGAGAGCGCGACGAAGTCGAGGACCTCGCGCGCCTTCTCGCGCAGCGCCCGCTCCTGGCGCCACACGGCGCCGCGGCGGAACACCGGGTTCCAGAAGCGCTCGCCGATCTGCCCCGCGGGCACGAGCATGAGGTTCTCGAGCACCGTCATGCCCTTCTGCTCGCGCGGGATCTGGAAGGTCCGACACAGGCCCTTCGAGAAGAGCACGTGCGGCGGCAGGCCCGTGATGTCCTCGCCGCGCAGCAGCACCGTCCCGGCGTCGGGCCTGTAGAAGCCGGAGACGAGGTTGAAGAGCGTCGTCTTGCCCGCCCCGTTTGGTCCTATCAGGCCGGTGATCGTGCCGGCCCTGACGTCGAAGCTGCAGTTGTTGACGGCCCTCAGGCCCCCGAAGTCCTTGACGAGACCTCGGATGCTGAGCAACACGTCGTCGCCTGTCTGGTCCAACTCGCTGACCTCTCGATGCCGTAAGGGGTTACGGCGGCGATGGTATCACCTGCCGCTCAGCAGCCTGCCGCTCAGCAGCGCCCTTGCCGGCGACCGAGCATGTCGTCGAGCCTGACCGCCTTGACGCGCGGCCGGCCGGACGCCTCCCCAGCCGCCACCTCGGCGGCGTCGAGGGCGAACCAGTCCTCGGCGCGGAACGGCCGCACGCCGCGCGCGTCCAGGAGCGCGTCCACGGCCGCGGGGGCGAGGTCCTCCGCGCCGCCATCGTGCGCGTGCCTGCCCTCGCTCAGGTCCTCGATGAGGGCGGCGACCGTCTCCATGGCGTCGGCCTTGTTCGTGCCGATCACGCCGCTGGCGCCGCGCTTGATCCAGCCGGCCACGTAGAGGCCGGGCCGCGGGGCGCCGCCCTCCAGCACCCGTCCGCGCTCGTTGGGCACGACGCCTCGGCGCTCGTCGAAGGGCAGGCCGTGGAGCGCGACGCCGGTGTAGCCGACGGACTTGAGGACGAGCTGCGCGGGGAGCGTGACGTGCTCCCCGGTGCCCACGGCGCGGACGTAGCCGCCCGGCTCTCCGTCGAGGCGCGTCCGCTCGAAGCGCACACCCGCGACGCGTCCGTCGCCGACGACCTCGACGGGCTGGAGCCGGAAGCGCAGCGCCACGGTGCGCGGCTTGCCCTGGCGCGGCTGCCGCGAGAACGCGCCCAGCACCTCGACGTTCTTCGCCGTCGTGACGTCGGCGGCGACCGCGGCGGCACTGGCGGGGCCCAGGGCGAGCTCGGCGGCGTCGACGTCGACGTCGGCGTTGACGAGCTCGCCCAGCTCGCGCAGCTCCTTCGTCGTGAACTTGGCCTCGGCGGGCCCGCGCCTGCCGACGATCGTGACGCGCTCGACCGACGACCTCGCGAGGGCGTCCAGCGCGTGGTCGGCGATGTCGGTGACGGCCAGCTCGGCCACGCTCTTGGCCAGCACGCGGGCGACGTCGATGGCCACGTTGCCGTTGCCGATCACGATCACGTCCCTCGTCGTCGCCAGCAGGCCGCCGAAGTCGTGGTCGCAGGCGTCGGGGTGCCCGTTGTACCAGGCGACGAAGTCGGTGGCGGCCACGCAGCCCCGCAGGTCCTCGCCCGGCACGCCGAGGCGCCGGTCGGTGGCGGCGCCCACCGCGAACACGGCGGCGTGGTAGTGGCGCCTGAGGTCATCCAGGGTCAGGTCGCGGCCGAAGGCGACGTTGCCGAGGTAGCGCACGCGCGGGTCGCGCAGGGTGCGCTCGTAGAGCTTCGTCACGACCTTCATCTTCTGGTGGTCGGGCGCCACGCCGAAGCGCACGAGGCCGTACGGCGTGGGCAGCCTGTCGAAGAGGTCCACGGTCGCCGCCTCGTGCGACCTGAGCACCGCCTCGACGGCGTAGAAGCCGGCCGGGCCGGCCCCGACGACGGCCACGCGTGGGCCCGAGGTGCCTGGCATGGCGCACTTCTACCACTGATCGCCCGTGCCGGCGCGGGTGTAAGCTCTCCTGCCATGGACGCGGCCGGGACGGGACGGGCAGCCGCACGGGTCGGCGCGGCGGACCGGCCGCGCCTGCGCGTGATGAAGTTCGGGGGCACCAGCGTCGGCGACATCGAGCGCGTGCGCAAGGTCGCGTCGCGCGTCGAGCAGCACGTGCGCGCCGGCGAGAAGGCCGTGGTGACGGTGTCGGCGATGGGCCGCACGACGGACAGGCTCATCGGCCAGGCGCGGGAGGTCGGCCCCCGTCCCGACAGGCGCGAGCTCGACGCGCTCCTCGCCACCGGGGAGCAGCAGAGCGCCGCGCTGCTGGCGATCGCGCTGCGCGCCAGGGGGGTGACGGCCCGGTCGTTCACGGGCCCGCAGGCGGGGTTCCTCACCGACTCGAACCACGGCAGCGCGCGCATCCTCAGCGTCGACCCGAGCGGCCTCGTCGCCGCGCTGCACGAGGTCGACGTGGCCGTCGTAGCCGGCTACCAGGGCGCCGACGCGAACGGCGCGATCACGACGCTGGGCCGCGGCGGCTCCGACACGACGGCGGTGGCGCTGGCCGCCGCGCTCGGGGCGGAGGAGTGCGAGATCTACACGGACACCGACGGGGTCTACACCACCGACCCCCACCTCGTGCCGAGCGCGACGAAGCTCTCCTGCATCGACTACGACGAGATGCTCGAGCTGGCCAGCCACGGGGCCAAGGTCCTGCACCCGGCCAGCGTCTGGTACGCGCGCGCCTACCGCGTGAGGGTCCACGTGCGCTCGTCGTTCACGCACGCGCCCGGCACCGTCGTCGCCGACGTCGCCGCCGCCTCGGAGGGGAAGATGATCACCGGCAAGCCCGTCACCGGCGTGGCGCTCGACCGCGGCCACGCGCGCATCGACCTGCACACGGTGCCAGACAGGCCGGGCGTGGCCGCCCGCGTGTTCGGCGCCCTGGCCGAGCAGGGCGTGAGCGTCGACATGATCGTCCAGGGCGTCCGCGGCGCCGGCGACAGCCGCCAGCAGATGGCGTTCATCGTCAGGCGCGAGGCGGTCCCCGAGGCGCTCGAGGCGCTCCAGCCCGTGCTGGCGTCGCTGGGCGCGACGGCCGCCGTCGACGAGGACGTCGCCAAGCTCACCGTCGTCGGCGTCGCCATCGGCTCCACGCCCGGCGTGGCCGCGCGGCTGTTCGAGGCCGTCGCGAGCGTGGGCGCGAACATCGAGGCCATCACCTCGAGCGAGGTGCGCCTCTCCGTGCTGATCCCCGCCGAGCACGCCGAGGCGGCGCTCGCCGCGGTGCACACGGCGTTCGGGCTCGACGCGCCGTCGGACTAGTGGGCGTCAAGCTCGGCACCCTGGCCTACGTGCGGCGGGGGGACGAGACGCTGATGCTGCGCCGGCCCGACGCCGGCCACCCCCAGGCCGGCAAGCACAACGGCCTCGGCGGGAAGCTCGAGCCCGGCGAGTCGCCCGAGGAGTGCCTGCGCCGCGAGGTCCTCGAGGAGGCCGGCCTCGTCGTGCTGGAGTCCGAGTACAAGGGCCTCATCACGTTCCCCGACTTCGACGGCCGGGACGACTGGTACGTGTGGGTCTACCTGGTCACGCGCTTCTCCGGGGAGCCGCGCCCCGGTCCGGAGGGCGACCTGGTGTGGGTGGAGACCGCGTCCGTGAAGGACCTGCCCCTGTGGGAGGGCGACAGGCACTTCCTGCCCTGGCTCGACGAGCCCGGCACGTTCTCGGCCGTCTTCCGCTACGAGCAGGGCCGGTTCGTGAGCTACGAGGTCGTGCGCCAGGCCCGCTGAGCGCGGCGCCTCAGCGCTTCCCGAGCAGCTTGTCCCTGTCGATCGCCCTGATCAGGCGCTGCGCCAGGCCGACGTCGCCCTTGACCTTGAGGCGGCCCGTCATCAGCGCGGTCATGGGGTTGAGCCGGCCCTCGATCATCCGCAGGAGGTCCTCGCCCTTGACACGCACGGTGACGTCGGCGCGCGGCGCCAAGCCGCCCTGCGCGCGCACCACGCCGCCTTCGACGACGTAGTGCACCGGCTCCTCGGTCTCGAACTGCACGACCGCGTCCGGCGCCTCGGCGCCCTCCTTGAGCGCCTCGGGGACGCGCAGCAGTAGCTCCTTGACCGTCACCGCGCCAGTGTAGCCGAGGCGGCGCCGGTATACTCGCGCCAGCTTCGCGCTGTGTGAGCACCTAGTGGACTTCGCCCTGACCGAGGAACAACAGGCATTGAGGCAGACCGTGCGCGAGTTCGCGCGCGCGGAGATCGCCCCTCTGGCGGGCGAGCTCGACAGGTCGCCGCGCTTCCCGTGGGAGACGCTGCGCAAGATGGGCGAGCTGGGGCTCCTCGGCGTGACGACGCCGGAGGAGTACGGCGGCGCCGGCCTCGACACCGTCACCTACGCGGTCCTGCTCGAGGAGGTCGCGGCGGCCGACGCCTCGCACGCGACGATCATGAGCGTCACGAACGGCCTGCCGCAGTCGCTGCTGCTGTCGCACGGCACCGAGGAGCAGAGGCGGCGCTACCTGCCGCGCCTCGCCAGCGGCGAGTGGATCGGCGCCTTCTGCCTCTCCGAGCCGCACGCCGGCTCCGACGCCGTCGCCATGAGGACGCGGGCGGAGCGCGTGGAGGGCGGCTACCTCCTCACCGGCACGAAGGCCTGGGTGACCTCGGCCGGCGAGGCGCAGCTCTACGTGGTCATGGCCAAGACCGATCCCGCCGCCGGCGCGCGCGGCGTGACGGCCTTCGTCGTCGAGAAGGGCGCGCCGGGCATGACCTTCGGCCGGGCGGAGGAGAAGCTCGGCCAGCACGCCGCCGTGACCCGCAGCGTCACGTTCGACCGCTGCTTCGTGCCGAGCGAGGCGCGCCTAGGCGGTGAGGGGCAGGGGTTCGTGATCGCGATGTCCGGACTCGACGGCGGCCGCATCGGCATCGCGGCCCTGGCGGTGGGAGTGGCGCGCGCGGCCTTCGAGGCCGCGCGTTCCTACGCGAACGAGCGCCAGGCGTTCGGCAGGGCGATACACGAGTTCCAGGGCGTCGGCTTCAAGCTCGCCGACATGGCCACGCGCATCGACGCGTCCAGGCTCCTCACCCTGCGCGCCGCGTGGCTCAAGGACCGCGGCTTCCGCGTCACCCGCGAGGCGGCGATGGCCAAGCTGTTCGCGTCGGAGACGGCGAACGCGGTGACCCACGACGCGGTGCAGGTCCTGGGCGGTTACGGTTACACCAAGGACTTCCCGGTCGAGCGGTACTTCCGGGACGCGCGCGTCACCGAGATCTACGAGGGCACGAGCGAGATCCAGCGGATCGTGATCCACAGGCAGCTCTACAGGGAGCTGGAGCGTTGACGGGGCGCTGCCCTGGCGAGCGGAGGGGAGAGGCGTGATCGACTTCGAGCTCTCGCCAGAACAGAAGCAGTTCCAGGCGCTGGCGCGCGACTTCGTGCGCGACCACGTGATCCCCGTCGCGGCCGAGCACGACCGGCAGGAGACCTACCCCGAGGAGGTCGTGGCCGCCGCGCACGAGGTCGGCCTGCTCAACGTGGGCGTCCCGCAGGAGGTGGGCGGCCTGGGCCTCGGCATGGTCGACGAGGTCGTGATCGGCGAGGAGCTCGGCTACGGCTGCATGGGCATCTACACGATCCTCATGGCCTCCGAGCTCGGCATCACGCCCATCCTCATCGCCGGCACGCCGGAGCAGCAGCGCCGCTTCCTCTCCCCGCTGCTCGAGGGGCCCAGGCTGGCCGCCTTCGCGCTCTCCGAGCCCAACAACGGCTCCGACGCCGCGGCCATGACCACGCGCGCCGAGCTGCGCTCGGGCGAGGTCGTCCTGAACGGGGTCAAGACGTGGATCTCGAACGGCGGCATCGCCGACGTGATCGTCGTGTTCGCCACGTTCGACCCCGAGCAGCGGCACCGCGGCACGCTGGCGGTCGTGGTCGAGAGGGGCGCCGAGGGCCTGAGCGCCCACAAGCTCCACGGCAAGCTGGGCCAGCGCGCGAGCCCGACGTACGAGCTGGTGTTCGAGGACGTCGTCGTCCCGCGCGCGAACGTGCTGGGCGAGCCGGGCGACGGCTTCAGGATCGCGATGCGGACCCTCGACAAGACGCGCGTGCCCGTCGCCGCCGGCGCCGTGGGCGTGGCCAGGAGGGCGCTCGACGAGGCCAAGGCCTACGCGCTGCAGCGGCACGCGTTCGGCAGGCCCATCGCCGACTTCCAGGCGATCCAGTTCAAGCTGGCTGACATGAAGATCGGCGTGGAGACCGCGCGGTGGCAGACCTACCGCGCCGCCTGGCTCGTCGACAGGGGCCTGCCCCACGGCGAGGCCGCCGCGATCGCCAAGGCCTACGCCTCCGACATGGCGTTCCACGCCGCCCAGGAGGCGATCAACGTCTTCGGCGGCTACGGCTACATGAACGAGTACCCGGTGGAGAAGCTGATGCGCGACGTGAAGCTGAACCAGATCTACGAGGGCACGAACGAGATCCAGCGCCTCGTCATCGCCCGCAGCGTGCTGAGGTGAGCCCCGGGAGCGAGCGGAGGAGAGCATGAAGGTACTTACCGTGGTGAGGCAGGTCCCCGACGCCGAGGCGCGCGTGCGCGCCGAGGGCGGTCGGGTCGACCTGACCGGCGTCACGTTCGTGATGGACGGGATGGACGAGTACGGCGTCGAGGAGGCGATCCGGCTGCGCGAGGCCGGCCACGACCTCGAGATCGTGGCCGTGGCCGTGGGCCCGGCGCGCTTCGCCGACGCGCTGCGCACGGCGCTGGCGCTCGGCGCCGACCGCGCCGTCCACGTCGTCACCGACGAGCAGCTAGACCCCGTCACGCTGGCCGGCGTCGTGGCGCAGGTCGCGCGGGAGGAGGGCGCCGAGCTGGTGCTGACGGGCGGCAAGCAGGCCGACTGGGACAGCTCGGCCCTCGGCCCCGCGCTGGCCGAGCACCTCGGCTGGCCGCACGCCGACTGGACGACGCGGCTCGAGCTCGCCGGCGGCGAGCTGAGGCTGAGGCACGACGTCGACGACGGCGTCGAGGAGCTGACCGTGACCCTGCCCGCCGTCGTCACGACGCAGCAGGGCCTCAACGAGCCGCGCTACCCGACGCTGCCGAACATCATGAAGGCCAAGCGCAAGGAGCTGGCCACGCGGGACCTGGCCGCGCTCGGCGCCCCGGCGCCGCGCGTGAGGGTCGTGTCCCAGGAGATCCAGGTGCGGCCGCGCCTCAACAGGATGATCGACGGCGAGCCGGAGGAGGCCGCGCGGGAGGTCGCCAGGCTGCTGCGCACCGAGGCGAAGGTCATCTAGGAGGCGATGGTGATCCTGCTAGTCACCGAAGAGAGGCGAGGGCGGCTGAAGAGGAGCGCGGCCGAGCTGGTCACGGCCGCGCGCGAGCTGGGAGGGGACGCCGTCGGGCTGGTGCTCGGCGCGGACCCCGGGGCGGCCGCCGAGGAGCTGGCCGCCTACCTGCCCAGGGTGACCGCCCTGCGCGGCGCCTTCGCGACGGCCGAGGCCGTCGCCGCGGCCGCCGCCGACGCGGCGCGCGACCTCGGCGCCGACGTCGTGCTGTTCGCCGCGGACAAGCTGGGGCTCTCGGCCTCGCCGCGCGCGGCCGTGCGCCTGGGCGGCGCGCTGCTCGACGACGTCACCGCGGTCTCCCGCGAGGGCGGTGCGGTGAGGGCCAAGCGCTTCAGCTACCTCTCGCGCGTCACGGAGACGGTCGAGGCGCTGGCCAGCCCCGTCGTCGTGTCGGTCAAGACGAACGCGCTCGCGCCGGCCGGTCACGCCGGCGCGCGGGGGACCGTCGAGGTGCGGGAGGCACCGGCCCCCGCCGACCCGCGCAAGCGCGTGGGCGAGCGCACCGCCGCGCAGGGAGCGCGCCTGCCCCTCGAGGAGGCGCGCGTCGTCGTCGCTGGCGGGCGCGGCCTGGGCAGCGCCGAGCGCTTCGCCGCGGTCGTCGAGCCGCTCGCCGAGGCGCTGGGTGCGGCCGTCGGCGCGACCCGCGCCGTCGTCGACGCGGGCTGGCGCCCCTACGCCGAGCAGGTGGGCCAGACCGGCAAGACCGTCGCGCCGGAGCTGTACGTCGCGCTCGGCATCTCCGGGGCGGTGCAGCACCTCTCGGGCATGAACCGCGCGAAGGTGATCGTGGCGGTGAACAAGGACGCCGACGCTCCGATCTTCAAGGTCGCCGACTACGGCATCGTCGGCGACGTCGCCAGCGTCGGCCCGGCGCTGCTGGAGGCGGTCAAGGAGACCACGGCGGGATGACGTCGCAGCGCGGCTTCGCGGTCAGGCGCGCCGAGAGGCGCGACCTGGACGCCCTCGTGGAGCTGGAGCAGGGCTTCCCGGGGGACCGCATCAGCCGCGCCTCCCTCTCCCGTCTGCTGGGCCGCGAGAGCGCCGTCGTGCTCGTCGCCGAGGCGGGCGGGGAGGTCGTGGGCGACGCGATCGTCCTGTTCCGCAGCGGCTTCCGCACCGCCCGCCTCTACTCGATGATCGTGTCGCCCGAGCACCGCGGCAAGGGCGTCGCGCGGGCGCTGCTGGCCCAGGCCGAGGCCGCGGCGCGCGAGCGCGGCAGCGTCTCGCTGCGCCTCGAGGTGCGCGAGGACAACAGGGCCGCCATGGCCCTCTACGGCAGCGAGGGCTACGAGGTCGTGGGCGGCGCGCCCGACTACTACGAGGACGGCACCGGCGCCGTCCGCATGCGCAAGCGGTTCCTGCCGGGCGGCGCCACTCTCTTCGGCGTGCCGTTCTACGCCCAGTCCCTCGACTTCACCTGCGGGCCGGCCTGCCTGATGATGGCCATGCGCCACCACGGCTACCCGGTGCCGCTCGAGCGCTGGTTGGAGCTCACGCTGTGGCGCGAGGCCACGACCGTGTTCATGACCTCGGGGCACGGCGGCTGCTCGGCGCACGGGCTGGCCGCCGCGGCGCTGCGCCGCGGCTTCCAGGCCACGGTCATCACGCGCGACGCCGGCGTGCCGTTCCTCGACAGCGTGAGGGACCCCGCGAAGAAGGAGGTCATCGCGCTGTCGCACGAGACCTTCGAGCGCGAGATCAAGGCGCTGGGCGGGCGCGTCGAGGTGCGGAGCTTCGGCGTCGGCGACGTCGTCGACGCGCTGCGCCGCGGCGCGGTGCCCATCGTGCTCGTCTCTGGCTACCGCCTCTACGCGCAGAAGCAGCCCCACTGGGTCGTGATGACGGGCTACGACGACGACAACGTCTACCTGCACGACCCGGTCGTCGTCGAGCCGCACGGACGCCTCGACAGCGTGAACCTGGCGCTGCGCCGCGAGGACTTCGACAGGGTCAGCGTCTACGGCAAGGCGCGCCACCGCAGCATGGTCGTGCTGGAGCGCTGGGGGCGGGTCATCCGTCGCCGGCCAGATGAGCGATGATCTCCCCGTAGATCTCGGGGTTCGCCTGGTCCTCCTCGCCCGCCGCGATCGTCGGGTTGTCGTTGACCTCGATCACGAAGTACTGGCCGTCGATCTCCTTGAGGTCGACGCCGTAGAGGCTCTCCCCGACCGCGTTCGTGGCCGCCAGCGCCGTGCCGAGCAGGCCCCGCGGCGCCTCGTCGCGGGGCACCCCCACGACCTTCGCCCACTCCCCCTCCGGCGTGCGGTCCATCGGCTTCCACTGCTGCGGGGCGTACTCGTAGCGCACGACGGCGAGCACGCGGCCGGCCAGGGTGATCACGCGCCAGTCGAACTCGCTGGGGATGTACTGCTGGACGACGATGCGGTCGGCGCGGCGCAGGAAGCGCTTGCCGACGCGGATGAACGCGTCGGGCGTCGTGACCTTGTCGACGTAGGCGCTGAACGACGAGTTCGGAGCCTTGAGCACCAGCGGCGCTCCGAGCTCCTCGAACAGGCGCGCGGCCCTCACGGCCGTCAGCTCCGACTCCTCGAGGAACCGCGTCTCCGGCACCGTGACGCCCGCCCTCATCAGGCGCGAGTACATGTTGACCTTGTCGCAGCAGACGCGGATCGCGTCGGAGTGGTCGAGGACCCGCTTGCCCAGCATCTCGGCGGTGCGCGCCACGACGTAGCTGGTGTTGAGCGGGTCGGTGAGGGCGCGTATGAGGATGCCGTCGTAGTTGCGCAGGTACTTCAGCTCGTTCTTGAACAGGAAGTCGAGCTCATGCCCGCGCTCGAACGCCGCCAGCCGGAACTCGGTGAGGGCCGTGAGCTCGACCGACGACCTGATCGTGTAGCGCTCGGTGAAGATGGCTAGCCGCGCCACGAGCCCATCCCCTCGAGGAGCGACCTGTCGTCCTCGGTGAGCTCCCCGAACGGCAGCGGCTCGATGGCCGAGAGCAGGTACTCCTTCGTCGTCACGACGATCCTCACCTTCATCAGCGGCAGGCGGTACGTCTCGAACAGCAGCCGGCCCAGCTCCTCGTACTCGGGCACGTGCGTCTTGCCCATCACCAGGCGCAGGACGTCGATGCGGTGGTCGACCGGCAGGTGCTGCACGAGGACCGCGTACTTGCCGGTGTAGGAGAGGCCCTTGCGGCGCTGCTCGATCGTCTCGACGTCGAGGAGCAGCTCGCCGCGGCTCGAGAACGGGTTGATCGGGTAGGCGAGCAGCGGCGGCGGGGGGAAGCGGTCCGTTACCGTCTCGTGGGGCGGCACGGGTATGCCGGCGAGGCGCGCCTTCTCCATCGCGATGGGCACGACGTAGGCGTCGAGCGCCTCCTGCGTAGTGGGCAGCACGCGCAGGCCGGCGAGCTCGGCGTCGAGGGACGCGTAGTAGCCGCTCGTCAGGTAGGTGTAGTCGCCCGAGAGGTTCGCGACCTGCGCCAGGTCGCCGAACCGCTGCCTGTCGAGGTGGAACAGGACGGGGGCTTCGGGGTTAGGGGTCATCCCTGAGGACCGCCAGGCCCGGCAGGTCCCCGTTCTCGATGAACTCCAGCGACGCGCCGCCGCCCGTGGAGACGTGTCCCATGGACCCGGCGAGGCCGGCGCGGTTCACGGCCGCGACGCTGTCGCCGCCGCCCACGACCGTGAAGGCGCCCTCCAGGGACGCCAGGGCGCGCGCGACGGCCAGCGTGCCCTCGTCGAAGCCGGCGACCTCGAAAACGCCCATGGGCCCGTTCCAGAACACGGTCCCGGCGCCCGCCAGGGACGCGGCGAACGACTCCCTGGCCGCCGGGCCGATGTCCAGCCCCTTGAGGCCGGCTGGTATCGCGTCGGAGGGGTGCACGCTGCGCTCGGCGCCCGCGGCGACCTCGCTGGCGCAGACGGAGTCCTCGGGGAGCCGCAGCGGCACGTCCCGCTCCGCGGCCAGCTCGACGAGCTCGCGCGCGGTGCCGAGCATGTCGTCCTCGACGAGCGAGTCCCCGACGTCGCCGCCCTGCGCCTTCACGAACGTGTAGGCCATGGCGCCGCCCACCAGGAGCCTGTCGGCCCGCTCCAGCAGGCTCCTGATCACGCCGATCTTGTCCGAGACCTTGGCGCCGCCCAGCACGACGGCGAAGGGCCGCTCCGGCTCCTCCACGAGGCGCGAGAGGGCCGCGACCTCCGCCAGCATCAGCCGCCCGGCGGCGCTGGGCAGCAGGCGCGCGACGCCCTCGGTGCTGGCGTGCGCGCGGTGCGCCGAGCCGAAGGCGTCGTTCACGTAGGCGTCGGCGTAGGCCGCGAGGGTGCGGGCCAGCTCCGGGTCGTTCTTCGTCTCGCGAGCGTCGAAGCGGGTGTTCTCGAGGAGCGTGACGCTGCCCGCCGGGGCGCCGGCGACGAACGCCTGCTGCTCGGGCGAGCCCGGCCCCGCCGTCGGCAGGTAGCGCACCTCGCGGCCCAGCAGCTCCGCGAGGCGCCGCGCGACGGGACCCAGGCGGTAGGCGTCGTCTGGCGCGCCCTTGGGGCGCCCGAGGTGGCTCATCAGGAACAGCGTCGCGCCGCGGCCCAGGAGCTCCTCCACGGTCGTCAGGCTCGCTTCGATGCGCGTGTCGTCGGCGACCCGCCCGCCCTCGAGCGGCACGTTCAGGTCGAGCCGCACCAGGACGCGCTTGCCGCCGACGTCGAGGTCGTCAAGCGTGCGGAGGGAACGACTCAGAGGGACTCACCCATGACCTGGGCCACGTCGACCATGCGCGTCGAGTAGCCCCACTCGTTGTCGTACCAGACGAAGACCTTCGCGAGGCGGCCGATCACCTTCGTCAGCAGCCCGTCGACGATGCCGGAGTGGGGGTCCATGCGCACGTCCGAGGAGACGATGGGGTCGTAGGTCACGCGCAGGATGCCCTTCTGCGAGCCGGCCGCCGCCTCCTCGAGCGCGCGGTTCACGTCCTCGGCGGTGACCTCGCGCTGCAGCAGGGCCGTGATGTCGGAGATCGAGACGGTCGGCGTGGGCACGCGCAGGGACACGCCGTCGAAGCGGCCCTGGTAGTACGGCACGACCCTGGCCACGGCCCTGGCCGCGCCGGTGGTCGTGGGGATGATGTTCGTCGCGGCGTTGCGCGCGCGGCGCGGGTCCTTGTGCGGGGCGTCGAGGATGCGCTGGTCGTTCGTGTAGCTGTGGACCGTCGTCATCATCGCCGTCTCGACGCCGATGGCCTCGTGCAGCACCTTCATGACGCCGGCCATCGAGTTCGTCGTGCACGAGGCGTTCGAGACGATCACGTGCTTCGCCGGGTCGTACTCGCGCTCGTTGACGCCCATCATGATGTCGAAGTCGGCGTCGGGTGACGGGGCGCTGATGAGGACCTTCTTCGCGCCGGCCTCGAGGTGCTTCGCGGCCTGCTCGCGCTTCGTGAACACGCCCGTGGACTCGATGACGAGGTCGACGCCGTGCTCGCGCCAGGGGATCTCGGCGGGGTCGCGGTGCGAGCTGGCTAGCACCTTCTTGCCGTCGACGACGATGTGGTCGCCCTCGTGCCTCACCTCGCCGGGGAACGGCCCGTAGTTCGAGTCGTACTTCAGCAGCAGCGCCAGGCTCTCGTTGTCGGTGAGGTCGTTGACGACCGCCACGTCCAGGCCGCGCTGGTGGGCGATGCGGAAGATCTGGCGCCCGATGCGCCCGAAGCCGTTGATCCCGATCCTCATTGTTCCCTCCAGATGACGTCGGCGTGCCCCGCGCCGCGCGCTCGTCCCACACGAATCATAGCCGTCGCCGGCGGCCTCCCGTGGTTCAGCGGGTCGGCCGGCGAGAACGGGTCGGCGGCCAAGCGCAGGGGCTAGAGTTGCGTGGCAGAGCAGGGTCTGGGGTAGACCAGGGTCTGGAGGAGAGCAGGGTCGGGAGGGCCATGAGCGAAGAACGCGCTTCAGAGGTGCCGGTGGCCACCTTCTCCCTCGTCGCCCGCGACGACGCCACGGGCGACCTGGGCGTGGTGGTGGCCAGCAGGTTCCTGGCCGTCGGCGCCTACGTCCCCACGGCCGCGGCGGGCGTGGGCGCGGTGGCGAGCCAGTCGTACGTGAACACGACCTACGGCCCCAGGGCCCTGGCGCTGCTCGAGGGCGGCGCGTCGCCCGAGGAGTGCGTGGCCGCGTTCAGGGACAGCGACGCGTCGTTCCAGTCGCGCCAGTTCGGCATCGTCGCCGCCGACGGGCGCAGCGCCACGTTCACCGGCGCGGAGTGCCACCCCTGGGCCGGCGGCGTCGCCGGCGACGGCTTCGCCGCCCAGGGGAACATCCTCGCGGGCCCTGAGGTGGTCGAGGCGCTGGTCGCCGGCGCCCAGCGCACCGACCTGCCGTTCCCCGAGCGGCTCGTCGCGGCCCTCGCGGCGGCCGACGCCGCCGGCGGGGACAGGCGCGGACGCCAGTCGGCGGCGCTGCTCGTGGTGGGCGCGGGCAAGGGCTACGCGGGGCTCGACGACCGCTGGATCGACCTGCGCGTCGACGACCACCCCGCGCCCGTGGAGGAGCTGAGGCGCCTGCTCGAGCTGCACCGGCTCTACCTCGACAAGCCCTCGCAGGCGCCGCGGGTGTTGGGCGAGGACGACGTCCGCTGGCTGCAGGGCGTGCTCGCGGGCCAGGGCCTGCTGGACGGGCAGCCGACGGGCGCGTGGGACGAGGCCACCGAGCGGGCGCTCGCGGGCCTCTACGGCATCGAGAACCTCGAGGAGCGCTGGCTCGGCGGGCCCACCGTCGACCCCGTCGCCTGGAGGTACCTGCGTGAGAGGTTCGGAGGTGAGTGAGATGAGGCGTTCGGCAGTGAGCGGACTCGTCGACACGGCGGGGGCAGGGGAGAAGGGCGGCGCCGTGCGCGGGGTGCTCGCCGCCGCGCTGGCCGCGCCGCGTAGGAGGGCCCTCGCGGCCGTCGCCGCGGCCCTCGCGCTCCTGGGGGCGGGCGTCGCGCTGGCGCAGCCGGGCTCGCAGATCGTGATCGGCCTGCAGGCCGAGCCGGTCACCCTCGACGTCGCCCAGCTCAGCGACTACAACTCCTCGCGCGCCGCGATGGAGATGTACGAGGGCCTGGTGCGCTTCAAGGACGGCTCCACCGAGATCGAGCCCGGCCTGGCCGAGAGCTGGGAGGTGTCGGACGACGGCCTCGTCTACACGTTCCACCTGCGCCCCGGCGTGACCTTCCACGACGGCACCCCCGTGAACGCCGAGGCCGTGAGGTTCAGCTTCGAGCGGCAGATCGACCCCGAGCACCCGTACCACGACACCGGCGAGTTCCCCTACGCCGAGTTCACGCTGGGCGCGATCGACACGATCGAGGTCGTCGACGACCTCACGGTGCGCATCACTCTCAAGGAGACCTTCGCCCCGTTCCTCGCGAACATGGCGATGCACGCGGCCGCCATCGTCAGCCCCTCGGCCGTGATGCAGTACGGGCGCGACTTCTCCGAGCACCCCGTCGGCGCGGGCCCCTACCGCTTCGTCTCCTGGCAGCGCGGCGTCGAGGTGATCCTCGGGGCCAACCCCGACTACTGGCGGGGCGCGCCCCGGGTGGAGCGGCTGATCTTCCGGCCGATCGTCGAGGACCAGGCGCGCCTGGCGGCCCTGGAGGCCGGCGAGATCGACCTGGCCGTGAACCTCCCGCCCGACGACCTGCCGCGCCTGCGCGAGGACCCGCGCTTCACGTTCGCCGAGCAGCCCGGCATGCACACCTGGTACCTCGTCTTCAACGTGACGAAGGAGCCGTTCGACGACCCGCGCGTCAGGCAGGCGGTGGCCCACGCGATCGACCGCGACGCGATCGTGCAGGCGATCCTCGGCGGCACCGGCGAGACGGCCGCGAACTTCCTGCCGCCCGTCGTGTGGGGCTACGCCGACGACGTGCAGGCGTACCCCTACGACCCCGAGCGCGCCCGCGAGCTCCTCGCCGAGGCCGGGTACCCCGACGGCTTCTCCGTCGAGTTCTGGGTGCCGGAGTCGGGCTCCGGCATGCAGCAGTCTGTCGCCATGGGCACGGTGATCCAGGACTTCCTGGGGCGCGTCGGCATCGACGTGACGATCCAGCAGTTCGAGTGGGGCACCTACCTCGACCGCGTGATCGTGCCGGTCGACGAGGCCGACTCGGTCCCGGCGATGTTCGAGATGTCGTGGATCGGCGACAACGGCGACCCGGACAACTTCCTCTACATCCTCCTCTCCGGCGACCAGTTCCCGCCCAACGGCTTCAACCTCGGCTACTACGACAACGACGAGGTCGACGAGCTCCTGCGCACCGCCCGCACGGTCACGGACCAGGCCGAGCGCGTGCCGCTCTACGAGGAGGCGCAGCGGCTGATCATGGCCGACCTGCCCGTGCTCCCCGTCGACCACGAGACGCAGATCGTCGTCCACGACAGCGCCATCCAGGGGTTCGTGCCGCACCCCACCGGCGTGTTCAGGTTCGAGAACGTCGAGGTGGTCGGCCGGTAGGACCCTGGGATGTTCGCCTACCTGGTCAGGCGCCTGCTCGTCACCGTCCCCACGCTGCTCGGGGTGAGCGTGGTCGTGTTCCTCTCGCTCCACCTCACCCCGGGCGACCCCGCCCAGGTGATGCTCGGCCCCAAGGCGACGGCGACCTCGCTCGCCGCGCTGCGCCAGGAGCTGGGCCTCGACAGGCCGGTGCCCGTCCAGTACGCGCGCTGGCTCCGGGGCGTCGTGACCGGCGACTGGGGGCGCAGCATCCAGCTCAAGGCGCCGGTGCTCTCGCTCGTGTGGCAGCGCTTCCAGGCGACGCTCGTGCTCTCCGCCGCCGCGCTGCTCGTCGCCGTGTCCGCCGGCGTGACGCTGGGCGTGTTCTCGGCCGCCAGAGCGGGGTCGCTCGCCGACCGCGCGGCGATCGCGACCAGCCTCGTCGGCTACTCCCTGCCGCCCTTCTTCCTCGGGATCGTGCTGCAGGTCGTGTTCGGCCTGCGGCTCGACCTGTTCCCCGTCACCGGCATGCTGCCGCCCGGCGGGGGCGGGTTCGCCGACATGCTGCCGCACCTGGTGCTGCCCTCGCTGACCCTCGCCGCCGGGATCGGCGCGCTGCTGGCGCGGATGACGCGGTCGACGATGATGGACGTCTTCGGCCAGGACTTCGTGCGCACGGCGCGGGCCAAGGGCCTGCGCCCGCGGGTGGTGACGATGCAGCACGTCTTCCGCAACGCCCTGATCCCCATCCTCACGGTCATCGGCCTGCAGATCGGCTACGTGCTCGGCGGCGCGGTGCTCGTCGAGCAGGTGTTCTCGTGGCCCGGCATCGGCACGCTGGCCGTGAACGCGATCCTGGCCCGCGACTTCCCGCTCGTCCAGGGCGTCTCGCTCGTCGTCGCCACCTCGTACGTGTTCGCGAACCTCGTCACCGACGTCGCCTACGCGCTCGTAGACCCGCGCGTGACGTTCTCGTGAGCCTGGCGACCACGGCGGGCGCGGCGGCCGCGCCGCGCCGGCGCTCGACGTTCCGTCGCTTCCTGGGCGAGCCCGTCGCCCTGGTCTCCTTCGCGTTCCTCGCCGTCGTGGTCGCCGCCGCGGCCCTGGCGCCGTGGCTCGGCCTGCCCGACCCGGTGCGCGGGTCGCTGATCGACCGCCTCCGGCCGCCCCTCACCCCGGGCCACCCGCTCGGCACCGACGAGTTCGGTCGCGACCTGCTGTCGCGGGTCGTGTGGGGCGCGCGCGTCTCGCTCGGCGTCGGCTTCGGGGCGGTGGGGTTGGCGGTCGTCTGCGGCGTGACCCTCGGCCTCGTGAGCGGCTACCTGGCCGGCGCCTTCGACTTCTGGGTGCAGCGTCTCGTGGACCTGCTCATGGCCTTCCCCTACATCCTGCTGGCGCTGATCGTCGTGGCGATCCTCGGCCCCGGCCTCGGCAACACGATGCTGGCCATCGCCATCGCCGGCGTGCCCTACTACGTGCGCATCGCTCGCGGCAGCGCGCTGAGCCTGCGGAGCCGGGAGTTCGTGGAGGCCGCCGTGGCGTCGGGCGCGCGCACGCCGTGGATCCTGGCCAGGCACGTGCTCGCGAACAGCCTCAGCCCCATACTCGTGGCCGCGACCCTCGACGTGGGCTTCATGATCATGGCCGCGGCCGGCATGAGCTTCCTCGGCCTCGGCGCCCAGCCGCCGCTGGCCGAGTGGGGCGTGATGCTCTCGAACGGTCGGCAGTTCCTGCGCGTCGCGCCCTGGGTGTCGCTGGTGCCCGGCGTGACGATCTTCCTCGTCGTCCTGGCGCTGAACCTGCTGGGCGACAGGCTGCGCGACCTGCTGGACCCGCGGGCCACGGGGCGGTAGGACGGCTCCTCGGGCCGCGCGACGCCAGGGGCCCGGGCGCGCGCCCGGGCCCCGTGCCCGCGGGCGCGGCGCCTCAGGCCCTGACCGGCGTCACCTTCCTGAGCCGCAGCTCGAGGGGCAGGCCCTCGACCGTGTGCGTCTCGGCGTGGACGTCGGGCTCGTCGTGAGGGGCCTCGGAGAGGCTGCCCTCCAGCGTGAACTCGGTGGCGAGGACCTCGGCCGCCACCGACGCGCCGTGGGTCCTCAGGGCCTCGTGCAGCTCGCCGGTGGCGCGCAGCTCCAGGGCGATGCGGTCGCTGACCTCGAGGCCCGCCTCCTTGCGCGCGTTCTGGACCAGGCGCACGACGTCGCGCGCGAGGCCCTCGAGCCGCAGCTCGGGCGTCACCTCGGTGCGCAGGGCGGCCAGGTAGCCGCGCTCCTCCTGCGCCGCGTAGCCCGCGGGGCTGCGGGCGTCGAGCAGCAGGTCCTCCGGCTCGAGCTCGACCTCCTGCCCCTCGACCTCGACGACCGTCGGGCGCCCCTCGCGCACGTTCGCGGCGACCTCGCGCCCGTCGAGCTCGGCCAGCGCGGCGCGCAGCGCCGGCAGCAGGCGGCCGAGGCGCCTGCCCAGGCGCGGCAGGTTCGGCTTGACCTGGTAGTCGACGAACGCGTCGGTGACGCCGAGGAAGCGGACCTCCTTGACGTTCAGCTCCTCGGCGAGCTGGTCGGCGAAGCGCCTCACCCCCTCGAGCTCCTCCTCGTCGCGCACGCGGACCAGCACCTCGCCGAGGGGCTGGCGGAGCTTGACGCCGGCGGCGGCGCGGGCGGCCCTGCCGAGCTCGACGACCCGCACCAGCGCGCGCATGGCCGTGACCAGGGAGACGTCCTTCAGGGCGGGGTCGGCCTGAGGCCAGGCGGCCAGGTGGACGCTCGGCTCCGAGCCGGGCCTGACCGAGAGCTCGAGGTTGCGGTAGAGCTCCTCGGCCGTGAAAGGCGCCATCGGCGCCATCAGCTTCGCGACGGTGAGGAGCGCCTCGTGCAGGGTCGCGTAGGCGCACAGCGAGTCCTCGCGCTCCTCCGGCGCGGCGTCGCCTCCGCGCCAGAAGCGCTTCCTGTTGCGCCTGACGTACCAGTTCGACAGCTCGTCGACGACGAAGTCGCGGATGGCGCGGCTGGCGGTCGTGGGGTCGAAGCCCTCGAGGGCGTCCGTCACGGCCTCGATAAGCTCTTGCAGACGGGCGACGTGCCACCTGTCGATGAGGGGCCTCCGGGCGGGAGGCGGCGCCGCGCCCAGGTCGGGGTCCTCGAGGTTCGCGTAGAGGACGAAGAAGCCGTAGACGTTCCACAGCGTCATGAAGAAGTCGCGCTGGACCTCGTCGACGAGCGCGGCGCTGAAGCGCTTCGGGGTCCCGGCGGGGGAGGAGGCGTAGCAGTACCAGCGCAGCGCGTCGGCGCCCTGCTTGTCGAGGACGGTCCAGGGGTCGACGACGTTGCCCTTCGACTTCGACATCTTCTCGCCGTTCTCGTCGACGATGTGGCCGAGCACGTTGAGGTTCCTGAACGCCGAGGTGGGCGGGAACATGTGGGAGAGCGCGCCGGGCGGGCGTCCGGCGGACGGGTCGCCGGGGTCGGTGAGCAGCGTGGCGAGGGCGTGGAGGCTGTAGAACCAGCCGCGCGTCTGGTCGACGGCCTCGCAGATGTAGTCGGCGGGGAAGTTCCTCCTCAGCGCCTCGACGACCTCGGGCGGCGACTCCTCGCCCCGGTAGTGCCACTGGGCGTAGGGCATCGCGCCCGACTCGAACCAGACGTCCACCGTGTAGGGCTCGCGGCGGAAGAGCTTGCCGTCCTTGACGAAGGTGACCTCGTCGACGTAGGGGCGGTGCAGGTCGAGGCCGGAGAGGTCCCGGCCGGTGAGCTCCTCCAGCTCCCTGACGCTGCCCACGCACACGACGTCCTCGCCGTCCTCGCTGCGCCAGATCGGCAGCGGCGCGCCCCAGTAGCGCTCGCGCGACAGCGCCCAGTCGACGTTGTTCTCGAGCCAGCGACCGAAGCGCCCCTCGCGCATGTGCTCAGGGTGCCAGCCGATCACGGCGTTGTTGCTGAGCAGCAGGTCCTTGACGGCGGTGGTCCTGATGTACCAGCCGCGCTTGGCGACGTTCATGAGCGGCTTGTCGTCGCGCCAGTTGAACGGGTAGCCGTGCCTGACCGTGCCGGAGCGGTACATCAGGCCGCGGCGCGTGAGCTCGGCCGTGATGTCGTCGTCGGCGTCCTTGAACCAGGCGCCGGCGAACGGGCCGGGCTCCCTGGCGCGCGCGAGCAGCGCCGCGGCGTCGAAGGGCTCGTCGCGCGGCGGGTACTCCGTCACGGGCCTGACGTCGGGTACCACGGCGCCGGTAAGGTCGACCGACCAGAGCTGGGGCAGGCCGTGCCGGCGGCCGACGTCGAGGTCGCCGTAGGCCGGCGCGACGTGCACGATGCCGGTGCCGTCGTCCAGCGTGACGATCTCGTCCACCACGACCCGGTAGACGTTCTCGAGGTCGGCGCCCTCCGGCGCGCGGCCGAGCAGGACGGGGTGGTAGCGCAGGCCGGCGAGCTCCTGTCCCGTGGACCGCGCCAGCACGCGGCCCTGCGCGCCCTCGAACACGGCGCCCAAGCGGTCCTCGGCCACGACGTAGAGCTCGGCGGCGGGCTCCGCGCCGTGCGCCCGCGGGCCCTCGACGAGGACGTAGGCGGCGTCCGCCTTCACGGCCAGCGCGGCGTTCGCGGCCAGCGTCCACGGCGTCGTCGTCCACGCCAGGAAGCTCACCGGCCGCTCCTCGCCGGCCGGCAGGAGCCCCCTGGCGCGGAGGTCGGAGGTCACGGCGGGGAACTTGGGGAAGACGGACGGGTCCTCGACGTCCTCCCGGTAACCGAGCGAGACCTCGTGCGAGGCCAGCGTCGTGTTCGAGGAGGGGCTGTGCCAGGTGGTCTTGTAGTCCTCGTACAGCAGGCCCCTGTCGAAGAGCTGCTTCATGATCCACCAGCACGACTCGATGTAGCTGTTGTGGTAGGTGACGTAGGCGTCCTCGAGGTCGATCCAGTACCCGATGCGCTCGGTCATCGCGTTCCAGTCCTGGATGTTCGAGAAGACGTCCTCGCGGCAGAGGCGGTTGAACTCCTCGATGCCGAACTCCTCGATCTGCTGCTTGCTGGTGAACCCGAGGCGCTTCTCGACGGCGATCTCGACGGGCAGGCCGTGCGTGTCCCAGCCGCCCTTGCGGCCCACGCGGTAGCCCTGCATCGTCTTGAAGCGCGGGAAGAGGTCCTTGTAGGCGCGGCTGATCACGTGGTGGACGCCGGGCTTGCCGTTCGCCGTCGGCGGGCCCTCGTAGAACACCCAGTCGCCCTTGGGCGCGGGCCTGTCCACCGAGCGCCTGAAGACGCGCTCGCGCTTCCAGAACTCGATGACCTCGCGCTCGAGCGCGGGCCAGTCGACCTGCGGCCTCACCTCTGTGAACCTCACTCGCTGCCTCCCGGCGCCTGCGGCGCCTACGACCCTGCACCGGGGCCATGAGAAGGCGCCCCAGCGCTACGTGGTGAGCGTTGGGGCGCCTGTGATCGAGCGCGGTACCACCCAACTTCGCGGCTGGCCTCACGACCGCCGCCTCCGCGGCTGCCCCGCCGACGGCGGGAGAGCCTGGCGCGTGACGTGCGCCACGCGGCCCCGTCTACTTGGCGCCCAGGCGCCGTTCGGGGGGCGGCTCGGGGAGGATACGGACAGCGCCTGTGCTCGCCGGGCTCTCACCGTCCCCGGTTCGCTGGGGAGCCGTCGGCGCTCCGTGCGTTCCCGTCACAGCCGTGGCCCGGGCGTCCCGGGCCGTGCCGCAGCCGCTTTACAACGCGGCCAGCGGCGCATATACTCACGCTAGCAGCAGGCCTGTAGGACGTCAATACGCCGCTGCGTCTCCTGGCAAATCCGGATCGAACGCTCATCCCAAGCTCCTGTCCGCGTTCGGCGTGTGGTGGACCGCTAGCCTCGAAGGCAGGCTCTTGGAACCCGGCACGATCCGGGACCGGACGCCGCGACGCGCCGCACGGCGGCGTGCCGGCGGGACGAGGCGAGACCCGCTTGGGAGACACCTACCAGCAGACGCCCCATGGGAACGGAGTGACGATGAGCCCAAGAGCCAAGAGCAGCGAGGCCGAGGCAGCCGCGCCGAGCGAGGAGACGCAGGTCCGCCGGCGGGGACGCCCCCGCAAGGAGCCCGCCGCGGCCGAGAACGACGCCGTGGAGGCCGAGGCGGCGGTCACGCCGCGCCGCCGCGGACGCCCGCCGAAGGACCGCTCGGCCCTCGACGACGCCGCACGCGACGGCGCGGTCGTGGAGGAGGAGCGCGCGCCGAGCGGCGACGCGCAGCCGCGCGCCGACGTGCAGGAGCGCGCCGAGCCGGAGCCGCGCGCCGGGGCCGAGCCGGCCGAGAGCGCCGACGAGGCGCCGGCCGAGGAGCGCCAGGGAGCCGGACGCCAGGCCGACCTGGAGCAGCAGGGCGACAGGCGCGGGCGACGCGGCAGGAACCACGGACGCAAGGGCGCCGTGAACTTCCGCGAGCTGCAGGCCAAGGTGCTGCCCGAGCTCCACCTCCTCGCCAAGGAGGTCGGGCTCGACGAGTACAGGCAGATGGAGAAGGACGAGCTCGTCGTCGCCATCCTCGAGCGCGCCACCGAGCAGGAGGGCCTGCGGCTCGTGCGCGGCTACCTCGAGATCTCCTCGGACGGCTACGGCTTCCTCCAGGAGTCGCTGCTGCAGAACAACACCCGCAGCGTCATCGTCTCCGCCGGGCTGATCAAGCAGTTCAGGCTGCGCACGGGCGACATGATCCTCGGCAAGGCGCGGCGCCCCCGCGACAACGAGCGCTACGGCACGCTGATCCGCGTCGAGGCCGTGAACAACGTCGACCCGTTCCAGGCCTCGAAGCGCCCGCGCTTCGAGGAGCTCGTCCCCACGTTCCCCGACAGGCGCATCCAGCTCGAGACCACGCAGAACGAGCTCTCGGCGCGCGTGATCGACCTGCTGGCGCCCATAGGGCGCGGCCAGCGCGGCCTGATCGTGGCGCCGCCCAAGGCGGGGAAGACGACCCTCCTCAAGAAGATCGCCAACGCCGTCGTCACGAACGAGCCTGACATCAAGGTCATCGTCCTGCTCGTCGACGAGCGTCCCGAGGAGGTCACGGACTTCCGCGAGTCGGTGAAGGGCGTCGAGGTCATCGCCAGCACGTTCGACGAGCCGCCCTCGAACCACATCCGCGTGGCCGAGTTCGTGCACGAGCGCGCGCGGCGCATCGTCGAGGACAACGGGCACGTGATGATCCTGCTCGACTCGATCACGCGCCTGGCGCGCGCGAACAACCTCGTCACGCCGCCCACCGGTAGGACGCTCTCCGGCGGCCTCGACTCGAACGCGCTGCACTGGCCGAAGCGCTTCCTCGGCGCCGCGCGCAACATCCGCGGCGGCGGCTCGCTGTCGATCCTGGCCACGGCGCTCGTCGAGACCGGCTCGCGCATGGACGACGTGATCTTCGAGGAGTTCAAGGGCACCGGCAACATGGAGCTGCACCTCTCGCGCCAGCTCGAGGAGCGCCGCATCTTCCCGGCCATCGACATCCTCAAGTCGGGAACGCGCCGCGAGGACCTGCTCCTCGACGAGGCCACGCTGGCGAAGATGTGGCTGCTGCGCAAGGTCATCTCCGACATGGACCCGGCCGAGGCGATGGAGATGCTGCTCTCGCGCCTCGCCCGCACCAAGAGCAACGCGGAGTTCCTCTCCACGCTGGGCCAGGGTTAACGGTATGCACCGGTCGTGGGCCGGGCTCTGCTGGCGCTGGCCTGCCTCGCCGCCCTCGGCTGCGCCTCGGCGCAGGGGGGAGACGCCAGGCAGGCGCTGAGGGACGCGCAGCTGGCGCTGCTGCCGGCGGCGCTCTCCGACCTCGCCGACGTGCGGCTGGCCTCGCAGAGCTTCGTCTACCCGCTGCACGGGCGGCTGAGCTCCGGCTTCGGGTGGCGGAACATCTCCGTGAACGGCAACCGCTACCACGCCGGCGTCGACTGGGCCGCGAACCTGGGCACGCCGGTGAGGGCGGCGCGCGACGGCACGGTCGTGCGCGCCGGCTGGTGGGGCACCTACGGCTACGCCGTGGCCCTCGACCACGGCGACGGCAGCGAGACGCGCTACGCCCACCTGAGCGCGGTGCTCGTGGCGGCCGGGGCGGTCGTGAGGCAGGGGGACGTGATCGGGCTCGTCGGCTCGACCGGCGCCTCCACCGGACCGCACCTGCACTTCGAGCTGCGCTTCGGCGCGCAGGCGGTCGACCCGCTCGGGTACCTCGAGGAGGGCCGGGAGGCCGCGGGTCGGTGAGCGAGGCGAGGAGGGCCGGGAGGCCGCGGGGCGGTGAGCGAGGCGAGGAGGGCCGGGAGGCCGCGGGTCGGTGAGCGGCGCGGCGCCCGCGGCGGGGACGCGGCCGGCGGGCGACGCCCCGTCGCCGTCCGCGTTGACCACCTACGGTGACGCGGTTATACTCGACCAGGTTACTCGGAATGGTTCCGAGTTTCGCGGCGGCCGGTCTCCGGCCGCACAGCCTCGGTCACGGCAAGGGAAGCCTCACATGTGGGTCTCGACCAGGTCTCAGTACGGCATGCGCGCCCTCGTCGAGGTCGCGCTGGCCGGCGACGAGCCCGTCAGCCTCAAGACCGTGGCCCAGCGACAGGACCTGAGCCAGCAGTACCTGGAGCAGATCTTCGCCACCCTGCGCCGCGCCGGCATCGTCGAGTCGGTGCGCGGCGCCCGCGGCGGCTACCGGCTCGCGCGCCCGCTCGACCAGATCGCCAGCCTCGAGGTCGTCGAGCTGCTCGAGGGCAGCCTCGCGCCCGTCGCCTGCCTCGACGACACGGGCTGCGTGCGCGTCGGCGCCTGCTCGACCGAGGGCCTGTGGCGCGAGGTCGACGAGGCCGTGCGCCGGGTGCTCGGGTCCACGACGCTGGCCGACCTCGTCGCCGAGCGCCGCCGGCTCGAGTACGCGCCGCCCGAGGGCGCGCAGAGCCTGCCCGTCGTCGGCGACGGCGCCGCCTGAGCCGGCCGCTGCCCTAGGGACGGACCCGAGCGGACCAACCCATGGAACGCATCTACCTGGACCACGCGGCCACCACGCCGCTCGACCCCCTGGTGCTCGAGGCCATGCTGCCCTACCTCAGGGACGTGCACGGCAACCCCTCGAGCCTCCACGCCTCCGGCCGGCGCGCGCGGCGCGGCGTGGAGGAGGCGCGCGAGCGCGTCGCCGCGGTGATGGGCGTGAGGCCCAAGCAGGTCCTCTTCACCTCCGGGGCCACAGAGGCCGACAACCTCGCCCTGCGCGGCCTGCTGGCCGGGAGGGACGGCGCCCTGGTGACGAGCCCGCTGGAGCACGCCGCCGTGCTGCGCACCGCCGAGGCGCTGGCGCGCGAGGGCCGGCGCGTGGCGCACGTGCGCCACGGACCGGGCGGGGCCATCGGCGGGCCCGAGGTCGCCGACGCGCTGGAGCGCGCCGGGGAGGCCGCGCTCGTCGCGCTGATGCTGGTCAACAACGAGACCGGCGTGCTCCTCCGCGCCCCCGCCGCGGCCGCCGCCGCGCACGCTTCCGGGGCGCTGTTCTTCTGCGACGCCGTGCAGGGCCTCGGCCTCGAGGACGTGTCGCTGCCCGCGCTCGGCGCCGACGCCGCGTCGCTGTCGGCGCACAAGGTCGGCGGGCCCAAGGGCGTCGGCGCGCTGGTCCTCGGGCCCGGCCTGGAGGTCGAGCCGCTGATGGGCGGCGGCTCCCAGGAGCGCGGCATGAGGCCGGGCACGCAGAACGTGCCGGCGATCGTGGGCATGGGCGTGGCGGTCGAGCTGGCGGAGGCGCGCCGCGCGGAGCACCGCGCCCGCCTCACGGCGCTGCGCGACGAGCTCGAGGCGCTCCTGACGCGCGTCCCCGGCGTGAGGGTGAACGGCGCCGAGGCGCCGCGCGGCGCGAAGCACGTGAACGTGAGCGTGGAGGGCGTGGACGGCGAGACGCTGCTGATCGCCCTCGACGACGCCGGGGTGGAGGTCAGCGCCGGCTCGGCGTGCGCCGCCGGCAGCCTCGAGCCCAGCCACGTGCTGCTGGCGCTGGGCCTCCCGCCCGGCGCGGCGAAGGCCAGCGTGCGCTTCAGCCTCGGCTACCCCACGACCGCGGAAGACGTGAGGGAGGCCGCCGCCCGCTTCGCTGACGTCGTAGCGCGCTGCCGCGCCGTGGCGGCCTGAGGCGTCCTCAGGCGCTGCGCACGCGGGCGGCCCTGGCGAGTATCGCCTGCGGGTCGTCGAGGTCGGCGGCGCGGACCGTGATCTGGGTGACGTCGCTGCCTGGCACCTCGAACATCAGGGGGGAGAGCACGCGCTCCATCACGCTGCGCAGGGCCCTGGCGCCGGTCTTGCGCGCCTGCGCGCGCCGCGCGATCTCGACCAGCGCCTCGTCCTCGAAGCTAAGCTCGACGCCGTCGAAGGCGAACAGCTCGACGTACTGCTTGACGAGCGCGTTGCGCGGCTTCGTGAGCACGTCGACGAGGGCCTCGAGGGAGAGCTCGTGCAGGCGCACGACCACTGGCAGGCGGCCGATGAGCTCGGGGATCAGCCCGAAGGCCATCAGGTCCTCTGGCAGCACCTCGGCGTCGCCGAGCGCCTCCTCGGCCTCGCCGGCCGCCTGGAAGCCGACGCGCGAGACGTCGAGGCGCCTGCGCATGATGTCGCCCAAGCCCTCGAAGGCGCCGCCGCAGATGAAGAGGATGTCGCGCGTGTCGACGTCGATGAGCTCCTGGTGCGGGTGCTTGCGCCCGCCCTGCGGCGGCACGTGCGTGACGGTGCCCTCGATGATCTTCAGCAGCGCCTGCTGCACGCCCTCGCCGGAGACGTCGCGGGTTATCGACGGTCCCTCCGACTTGCGCCCGATCTTGTCGATCTCGTCGATGTAGATGATCCCGCGCTGGGCGGCCTCGACGTCGTAGTCGGCGACCTGCAGCAGGCGCAGGACGATGTTCTCGACGTCGTCACCCACGTAGCCGGCCTCGGTGAGCGTGGTGGCGTCGGCTATCGCGAACGGGACCTTCAGCGTGCGCGCCAGGGTCTCGGCCAGCAGCGTCTTGCCGGTGCCGGAGGGGCCCACGAGCAGGACGTTCGACTTCTGTATCTCGCTGCCGGGGTGCGCCAGGCGCCGGTAGTGGTTGTAGACGGCCACGGCCAGCGTGCGCTTGGCGTCCTCCTGCTCGATCACGTACTCGTCGAGGACGCGCTTGATCTCGCGGGGGACGGTCGTGGGGAGCTGGCGGTGCCGGCGCGCCGCCGCGGCGACGACGCGCTCGCCCATGCGCCCGGCGCAGTCCGTGCAGAGGAGTGCGCCGCTCGCGGAGGCGACGAGCTCGACCGTGCCCTCGGTCCGGCCGCAGATGGCGCAGCGCGGCACGTCGCCTCCGCGCGGGGTCATCAGGAGCCGAACCTGCCCGGCGCCCGCGGCTCGATCACGCGGTCGATGAGCCCGTACTCGAGCGCCTGCTGCGGCGACATGAACCTGTCGCGCTCCATGTCGGCGCGCAGCTTCTCGCGCGGGTGGCCGGTGTGGCGCTGGTAGATCTCCTCCATCATGTTCCTGATGTCGGCGAACTCCCGCGCCTGGACCTCGAGGTCGGGCAGCGACGCGCGCGGGAAGCCCGCCGAGCCCGCGTGGATCATGATCCGCGAGTGGGGGAGGGCCACGCGGTGGCCCTTCTCGCCGGCCATGAGGATCGCCGAGCCCATGGACATCGCGATGCCGACGCAGTTCGTGTGCACCGGCGCCGAGATGTACTGCATGACGTCGTAGATCGCCAGGCCGGCGTAGACCTCCCCGCCGGGGCAGTTGATGAAGAGGTTGATGGGCTGCTCGCGCGACTGCGAGTCGAGGAGCAGGAGCTGCGCCGTCACGACGTTCGCCACCTCGGCGTCGATCGGCCCGCCCAGGAAGATGATGCGCTCCTTGAGCAGGCGGCTGTAGACGTCGTAGGTGCGCTCGCCCCGGCCCGTCTGCTCGATGACGTAGGGGATCAGTGGCATGGCTGACTAGAGCCTAGCACCAGCCGGCGGCGCCGCCGGGCGGCCGGGCGCGCTCAGCTCTCGTGCTCGTGAGCGTGGTCATGGTCGTGCCCGTGACCGTGGTCGTGCTCGTGGTCGTGGTCGTGGGCCTCGTCCTCGGCGTCGAGCGACGCCTCGGCAGCGGCGACCAGCTCCTCGGCGCCGGCCCCGGCGTCCTTCTCGCCGGTCAGCTCCGCCACGAGCTCGCGGACGGCCTTGTCGCGCGTGAGCATGAAGCGGTAGTTCGCCACCCACTCGTCGCCCATGTCCCGCACGAACGACCCGACGTCCTGGCGCCGCTGCGCGGCCAGGAACCTCAGGGCCTCGAGGAGCTCGGCCTCGGAGAGCTGCGTGCCGCGCACCTCCATGAGGCGCTCGAGGACGAGGTCGCGCTTCACGCCGCGCTCGGCGGTCTCGATGAGCTCCCTCTCGAACTCCTCGCGCTTGCCCCTGGCGTCGAGCCTGGCCAGGTAGCTCTGGAACGTCTCGCCGCGCTGCTGGAGGTCCTGGACGAGGTTCTCCAGCAGCGTCTGCTGCCTGCGCCTGACGAGGCCGGGCGGCAGCTCGAGGGTCGCGCCCGCCACGAGCTTGTCGATGAGCTCGCCGCGCCTGGCCTCGTACGCCTGGCGGCGCAGGTCGTCGGCGATCGAGGACCGCACGTTCTCGACGACCTCCTCCCAGGTGTCGACGCCGAGCTGGGTGGCGAGCTCCTGCCCCGCCTCCGGCTTCTCCTTCGCCTTGACGTCGACGACCTTGACGCGCATGCGGCGCACGCGCGGGGCGCCGCCCTCTTCGGGGTCGGCGTCGTCGGTGAGCGTGACCTCGCGCTCCTCGCCCATCGCCATGCCCACGAGCTGGCCCACCAGCTCCTCGTGCGCGCGCTCGAGGTCGACGGGGAACGTGCTGGCGGGAGGCACCTCGGCGGAAGCAGCGTCGTCGTCCGCGGCCCCGGCGGGCTCGGTCGCGGCCGACGCGCCCTCGCCGGCGTCGGCCCCGTCCGCCGCGGGCCGTTCCGCGTCGCCTTCCGCTGTCTCTCCGGCGCGGTCGTCGCCCTCGGCAGGCAGGCTGCGCGCCTCGATCACCACGTAGTCGGTCGGCTCGACGGGCCTGTCGACGGGGACCAGCGTGGCGTGCTCGCGGCGCAGCTCCTCGACGGCCTCGGCGACCATCTCGTCGGTCACCTCGCGCCCCTGAGACTCGAGGGTGATGCCGGCGAGGTCGGGCAGCGTGACCTCGGGGTAGAGCTCGGAGTGGATCTCGAAGCTGTAGTCCTGCCCAGGCACCGGGTCGTGGGCGTGGAAGTGCGTGCTGATCGGCAGGAGCTCGTGCTCCTTCATCGCCGCCTGGAACGTGGCGTCGATGAGCTTCTCCTTGACCTCCTCGGCCAGCGCGTCCTCCCCGACGCGCTTGACCAGCACCCCGCGGGGCACGCGGCCCGGCCTGAAGCCGGGGACGCGGACGCGGCGCGCGAGGTCGGAGAGGACCTCCTCGAACGCCTCGTCGACCTGCGCGGCCGGCACCGTGACCTTGACGGTCGCCTCGACCGCCTTCTTGTCGATCAGCTCGGTCCTCATCGGTCTCCTCCGGGCCCGCGGGAGCGCGGGCCCGCGTGCAAAGGGAAGCGGCAAGCCGCGAGCTTGCCGCTCCGTGGTGCGAGGAGCGGGACTTGAACCCGCACGGCTAGGCCACTGGATCCTAAGTCCAGCGCGTCTACCAGTTCCGCCATCCTCGCGTGGCGGGTCGGGCGGGGCGATCGTGCCCCGCCCGCGCCCTGGGCGTGGTTCGCCCGCACTGCCTGGGGTGGATGATGGGACTCGAACCCACGGCCCTCGGAACCACAATCCGATGCTCTAACCGGCTGAGCTACATCCACCGTGCCGGCAACGAGTGATTGTAACAGACGGAAGCGCGTTCGGTGTCGGCGGTGAGGCGAGAACGGCGCCCTCAGGGGCGCCCGGCCGCGCTCCTGACGAGGCTGAGCGCCGCGCCCGGTGACCGGCGCGCTCGTCCGCGGGAGCTAGCCGACGCCGGCGCCGGTGACGCCGGCCCTCGGCGGCGACGCCGTCGACGCTCTCACGGGGCCTCATCGTCCGCTCCCCCGCGCACCGCACACTCCGGGGGGAGCGGGAGGTGCGCGCATGGGCAGGCTCGTCGTGGTGTACGGCATGGACAGCGAGCTGGAGGAGGCCCTGGACCGTCTGCGGTCGGCGGGGCTGGGCGAGGCGGCGCGGGTCGTGCAGGGCGCGCCGGAGGACGGCGGCGCGGACGGCGCGGAGCCCGCGGCCACCCCCGAGGACGGACCGCGCGCCGACGTGATCGTGCCGCCCTCGGCGACGCTCGGCGCGAGCGGCGCGATGGGCACGCCGGCGGCCGTGTCGCCCTACGCCGCGCCGGGCGCCCAGGCCGAGGCCGAGCGCGCGGGCGCCGGCGGCTGGACCCTGGCCGAGATCGAGGACATCACGGGCTCGCGCGGCGACGAGGCCAGGCACCTGCAGCGCGTCGTGGCCGGCAGCGGCTCGCTGCTCGTCGTCGAAGGCGGCAGGGACGTCCTCGACGAGGCCGAGACGGCGCTGGCCGGTCACACGGGCCAGGGGTCGGTCAGGCGCTGACGCCCCCGCGCGACCTGACGACCGCGTAGGCTGCGGCGGCCGTGGTGACGGCGAGCGCCAGGAGGGCCGCGGCGTAGTCGCCCGTGGCCACCCGCAGGGCGCCCACGGCCAGCGGAGCGACGGTCTGCACCACGGCGATGAGCGTGCTCATGCTGCCGTTGATCGCACCGTAGTTGGCGCTGCCGAAGCGCTCGGCGACGAGGCCGGCGCGGCCGAGCGTGCTGGCGCCGTTCGCGCAGCCGAACAGAGCGGCGAAGGCGAACAGGCCGACCGCCGGGAGCGGCAGGACGAGCAGCAGCAGGGCGACGACCCTCAGCCCGAACGTGACCGCGGTCAGCGTGGCCAGGTCGACGCTCCGCGCCGCGGGCGTGAACAGCAGCCGTCCGGCGAGCTGCATCGCGCCCACGAGCCCGACCACCGTGGCGACGAGCGCCGGGTCGTGCCCGCGCTCGAGCAGCAGGGGCACGGCGTGAGCCGCCATCGCGACCACGGCGACGCGGTCGAGCGTGAAGCCGGCGGCCAGCCACCAGAACGCGCCGCTGCGCAGCGCCTCGCGCACGCGCACGGCGGGCTCGGCGGGGGGCGCGCCGTCGCCGGCGAGCGGGTCGCCGTCCGGGCCGGTGCCCAGGCGCCGCGGGTGGTCCCGCAGCACCAGCGCGTGGAGGGGCACGGTCGTGAGGAGCGTGACGAGCGCCAGCACGCGCAGCGCCTCGCGCCAGCCCAGGGACGCGACGAGCCAGGTGGCCAGCGGCACGAAGACGGTGCTGGCCAGGCCGGCGACGAGCGTGACGATCAGCAGCGCGCGCAGCCGGTGCCGTCGGAACCAGACCGCCAGCACCGTGAACGCCACGTCGTAGAGGACCGCGGACATCACCAGGCCGATGCCGGCCTGCACGAGGTAGAGGCCGGGGAGGCCCTGCACGTACGACCAGGCCAGCACGAGGCCGGCGCCGGCCAGCGACGCCGCCGACATCAATCCCCTGGCGCCGTGACGGTCCACCCAGCGGCCCACCGGCACGGCCGTGAGCCCGGAGAGCAGGAGCGCGAGGGAGTAGGCGCCGGAGGTCTGCGCCCTGGTCAGGCCGAGCTCGGCCTCCATGGGCAGGGTGAAGACCTGGAAGGAGTAGAAGAGGACGCCGAACCCCACGGTCTGGGTGACGGCGAGGGCCCAGGCGATGCGCCAGCCGTGGAAGCCTCGCGGGGCGGTGGTGGGGCCGGCTGACATGCTGCGGCCCACTCTCGCACGGCGCTGGTGCGCTGCGCGAGAGCGGGCCGCGAAGGATCGGTCAGGGTGTCAGGAGGCCCTGCTGGGTGGCGTGGTCGACGAAGGCGAGGCGCACGTGGTAGTGCGGCTCGGCCATGCCCGGGTGTCCGCCGTTGAAGGTGACGTCGACGTGGTCGACGGTCAGGCCCAGCTCGGCGAGCAGGCCCGTCGCGAGGTCGTCCCAGTTCGTGGCGTTCTGCATGGCGCTCACGGGGACCATGAACAGCACCTCGACGAGGGAGCCGTCCGTGCCGTAGGCCAGCCAGGGGCCGACGGGCGCGTTCGCCGGGTCGATGTAGAGGGCGCCGGCTCCGGGGATGAAGTCGGGGAGGGGGAGGAGCGTCGAGGCGTTGACCCACGGCGCCGGGGGCGGCTCGGTCGTCAGGTCCTGGGCGGCGGCCGCGCTCAGTAGCGCCGCCGTGAGCGACAGGGCCAGCAGGCGCGCCAGCGCGCGCCGGTACTTGCGTTGCTCCATGCCTGGCATCCTTCCGGCCGCGGGCGCTGCGCATGCGCCGCGGCCCGCTGCGTGATGCGGCCGCACCACGAAGCTAGCACCGGGCCGACAATAATGCAACAACTTTATGCCATTATTGTCGCCAGGCTATGCTGGCGCGGGAGGCCGAGATGCTGGGGCAGAGCGACACGCGCGGCGACGTCATGCTGCACCTGCTGCGCAACCGCGAGCGCGGGCTGACGCTCGACGAGCTCGCCGAGCGCGTGGGCGTGTCGCGCAACGCCATCAGGCAGCACATCACGGCGCTAGAGCGCGACGGGCTCGTCGGTCCCGTCGGGCTCAGGAGGACCGGCCGGCGCCCGTCACGGGCCTACGGCCTCACGGCGGAGGGGGGAGAGCGCTTCCCGCGACAGTACGACCGCCTCGCCCTGGCCCTCCTGGAGGCGATCCACGAGCGCCTGGGCGAGGACGCCGCCGAGGCCGTCCTCGAGGTGATGGTCGAGGACCTGTCGCGCCCGTGGCTGCCCGAGCTCGAGCGCCTCGCGCCGGACGAGAGGCGGGCGCGGGTCGTCGAGATCATGAACGACCTCGGCTACCACGCCACGCGGGCGGAGGACGGGCAGGGCGTCAAGGCCGTGAACTGCGTCTTCCACAACGTCGCGCGGCGCAACAGGGCCGTCTGCCGCTTCGACGAGCGCCTGCTGTCCCGCCTCCTCGGCGAACAGGTGAGGCTGACGTCGTGCATGGCCCTCGGCGACGGCGCCTGCGTGTTCGCCGGGGCCCTCGCCGGCGTCGCGCCCGCCGAGGGCCGAGCGCAGCGCCGCCCCTGAGCCGGCCGGAGAGCAGGGGACGGCCTCCCCCCGGCGCCCGCCTGGAGCACGTCCGGGTCCCGCGCGGCCGGGAGGCCACGTCCGCTGACGCAGCTCGGTCTCGCAGCGGCCTGGCGGCGGCTCCCACACCCGTCGCTGACGTTCCCGCGATCGCGAGTAGCATGGTCCCTGTCCACTGACACGCCGCGTCGCGGCCGTGCCGGAGAGAGGTGCCATGCTCTGCCTTGCGTCAGGGGTGAGGTCGGGAAGGGCCTCCTGGGCCCGCACCATGGGGCTGGCGCTCGCCGCCGCGGCCTGGCTCGCGACGGCGACGGCCGGGTCGCCGCCCGTCGCCGGGCGCACCGACGTCGTGCTGGTGCTCGACGCTTCCGGCTCGATGTTCGACGAGCTGCCCGACGGCCGCCTGCGCATCACGGCGGCCAAGGAGGCGCTGGCCGCGTTCATCAGCCGGCTCCCGGAGGGCGCCGACCTCGGCGTGGGCCTGCGTGTCTACGGCTCGCGCAGGATGGCCCTCGACCCCGAGGCCTGCGAGGACAGCTTCCTCGCCGTCCCCGTGGAGGGGCTCGACCGCGATGCGCTCCTCGCGACGGTGCAGGGCACGGAGCCGCTGGGCGCGACGCCCATCGCCTACTCGCTGGAGCGGGCGGCCGAGGACCTCCGGGGCGCCGCCGGGCGCAAGGTCATCGTGATCGTCACCGACGGCGAGGAGTCGTGCGGCGGCGACCTGCGCGCGGTGGCAGAGCGCCTGGCCGGCGAGGGCTTCGAGATCGACCTGCACATCATCGGCCTGGCGCTCACGCCCGAGGCCGAGAGGAGCTTCGCGGGCATCGGCACGTTCCAGAGCGCGAACAGCGCGGCGGAGCTGGCCGCGGCGCTCGGCAGGGCGGTCGAGCTGGCCGAGGTCGAGGCCGGGGTGGCGGTCACGGTGCGCCTGACCCGGGACGGGAGACCCGCGACGGACGGCGCGACGGTGAGGTTCGTCGACCCTCTCGGCGGCGGGGAACACGCGCTGCGGGAGACCGGCCCCGGCGTCTTCGAGGGCGAGCTGCCGGCGGGCAGCTACAACGCCGTCGTCTCCGACGCCTACGCCGACGCGCCGCTCACGTTCGCCGGCCTGGCCGTCTCGCCGGACGCCGCGAACGAGTTCGCGTTCGAGCTGGCGCCCGCGTTCGCGGTCGCGGTCACCGTGGAGCCCACCGACCCCGTGATGGGCGGCCGCGTGGAGGTGAGCTTCGCCGGCGCCTCCGCGGGCGCCAGCGCCTGGATCACCGTGGCGCCCGTCGCGGCGCCCGACGACGTGCTCCTCGCCGTCGCGGGCGTCAGGGGCGCGAGCGGCGTGGCGAGCGTGCTCGTGCCGTACGAGGAGGGCGAGCTGGAGGCCCGCTACCACCTGGTCCTGCCGGAGGGCGGCACGCGCGTCGTGGGACGCAGCGCCCCGTTCGCCGCCAGGCGGGTGAGCGCCAGCCTCCACGCCCCCGACGAGGTGGCCGGCGGGGCCACCTTCGTGGTCTCCTGGGAGGGACCGGCGAACGACGGCGACGTGCTGACCGTCGTCCCCGTGGGGGCCGAGCCCGCGGCCATGCTCTCCTACGCGTTCACGTCGTTCGGCAACCCCGCCACCCTCACCGCGCCCGTCGAGCCCGGCGACTACGAGCTCAGGTACCTGGCCGCGGCGGGAGGCGGGGTCCTCGTGAGCCGCCCTCTCCGCGTCGTGGCCTCCGAGGTCGCCGTCACGGCTCCGGCCGAGGTGATGGGCGGCGCGAACGTGGAGGTCACGTGGCAGGGGCCGAACGGGCCCCTCGACATGGTCGTCTTCGCGCCGCCGGGAGCGCCGCCCGAGACCTACCTCAGCTACTCGTTCACGCAGTTCGGGCCGACCCTCGAGCTCGTCGCACCCGTGGAGCCTGGACAGTACGAGGTGCGGTACGTGAGCGGCGTCGAGAGGCGCGTGCTGGCGAGCGCGACGGTGAACGTGACGCCGCCGGTCGTCAGCCTGCGGCTGCCCGCCGAGGTCGCGGCCGGAGCCGCCTTCACCGTGGACTGGACGGGGCCGAACGGCGCGGGCGACTTCGTCACGATCGTGAGGGCCGGCGCGCCGGAGGGCGACTACCTGAGCGTCGCCTTCACGGCCTGGGGCGCCTCGCTCGAGCTGACCGCGCCGGAGGAGCCGGGCGGCTACGAGGTCAGGTACGTGAGCGGCGCCGCGAGGAAGACGCTGGAGAGCGTGCCCGTGACGGTGAGGTGAGGGTCGGCTCGCTCGCCCAACACCCTGGTCCGGGCGCGCGGGGAGCCGGTCGGTCGCCTTTCGGCCTGGCGCGGCGCCGAACCGCTCGAGCCGGGCCGGGGACCTGCTCTGACCCGAGCCAGGTCCGCTCCAGGCGGCTTGGCCAGGAGGGTGGCCGCAGCCGTGCGCCACGGGTCGACGGTCGCTTGGCCCCCGCTCAAGCTCTCGGCCACCGCGTTCAGCTCGACGACGTAGAGCCTGTAGAGGTCCCTGATCGTGTCCCCGGGCACGCCCGCCTGGCGCAGCGACAGCTCGGTGGAGATCCAGTGCAGCGCCCTGAGGCCGTCCTGGGGCGGTTCGGGTCCTTCTGCTCCCGCCCAGGGCCCTCTGACGGGGCTGAGAACCCGAGCGGCGGCGCCGTCCGACCGACCGTAGGTGCCCCCGGCGACGCCAAGGGCGTACGAGACCACGGACGCGACTGTCTGCCCACCGCGCACCGCTGGAGCCACGATGGCGCTTCTAGCCAGCCCCTCGGCCTCGTCGGCGAGGCGCTGGCCGGCCGCGAGGCTGGGAGGATGGTGCACCAGCGAGGATTCGAACCCCGGACCTACCGCTTAGAAGGCGGCTGCTCTATCCCCTGAGCTACTGGTGCACGCGGCCGCGTGCCGAGCGGCGCCGGCGCGGGCCGCGCCGCCCGGGACCCGTGCGTTGGTTGGAGCGGGAGACGGGATTCGAACCCGCGACATACAGCTTGGAAGGCTGTCGCTCTACCGCCTGAGCTACTCCCGCGCGGTCGCCTTCGTGTGGTCGGGGCGGCAAGATTCGAACTTGCGACCCCCTGCTCCCAAAGCAGGTGCGCTACCAGACTGCGCTACGCCCCGTCACGCCCCGGCCCGGCGAGGCCGGACGTGAGTCTACCACGCGGAAGCGCGCTGGCCGCGGCTAACCTGGACCCCTACCGCCCACCCGCCGGAGGGACCCATGCTCTGCCGCCCGCTCGTCCGCCACGCCCTCGCACTCGCCCTCGTCTGCGCCGTCGCCGCCCCGGCCGCCGCCCAGCGCTTCGCGTTCGTCTCGACGCGCGTGCCAGACGACGCCGCCGCGATCCACGACAGGCCGCCGCAGAGCGAGGTCTTCTTCTACCGCGACGGCTCGGAGCTGCGGCTCACGGCCACGCCGCACGCCAGCGAGTTCGACCCGGCGCCTTCCCCGGGCGGGAGGTACGTCGCGTTCGTCGCGCACGACCATACCGACGAGGACGCCGGCTGGTCCGGGTGGGGCTGGTACCTGGGGGTCGTCGAGACGCTCACGGGCCGCGAGGTGGCCCGTTGGGACCTGCCGCGCTCGGTGGGGATGACGCGGCCGGCGGGCGGCTTCCAGACGGCGTGGTCCTCCGGAGACACCGTGCTGGTGCAGGTGCCTTCGGCTTCCGGGGGGTGGGAGGTCCACGCCTACGACCTCGCGACGGGCGGGTCGCGTCACGTGACGAGCGGCTTCGGGATCGTCCTGGCGCCGGGCGGGCGGCGGCTGGCGACGTCGCGCGAGGACGGCGTGCACGTCGTCGACGTCGCCAGCGGCGAGGACGTCTCGGCGTACCCTGGCGCGGCCGCGCCGCTGGCGTGGTGGCGGGAGGAGCTGCTGGTCTGGACCGAGTCGGGACTGCTCGTCGTCGACCCAGCGACGCGGGCGGCGCGGCCGGTCGAGACGTCACCGGGGCTCGTGACCGAGGCGCGGGCCGACCCGACGGGGGAGGCCGTAGCCTACGTGAGGCTCGACACCGGCGGGCAGCGGTCCGAGGTCGTCGCGATCGGGCCGGACGGGGTCGCGTCGACGGTCTGGAGCGAGCCCGGCTGGGTGTCCGGCCTCGACTGGCTGGGCCCTGGGCTGCTCGTGTTCGCCGTCGAGGAGCTGACCGGCGACCTGTCGCTGCAGGTCACGGACCTGCTCGGGCACGGCTTCGGCGTCGCGTCGGCGGGGGTCGACCACAGCCCGCGCGCGGTGCCGCGACGGTGAGGCAGGCGAGCGGCGCGCTCGCCCCCGTCAAGTGGCCATGACGAGGGGCACGTAGGCGTCGGCCTCGGGGGTGGCGATGCGCCCGTAGAGCGCGTGGGGCGTGGCGTGCTCGATGCGCACCCGCTTCAGGCCCATGCTCGTCACCTGCTCGCGCGGCACGAGCACGGTGTGGTTCTGGTCGGAGTGGCCGACGACGTAGGCCTCGTCGCGCGAGGTCTCCTTGACCAGCACGCGCAGCTCGCGGCCCACCAGGGCCTGGTTCGCCCGCAGCGAGTGCTCCTTCTGCTTCCTGATGAGCCGCGCCAGCCGCTCGGTCTTCACCTCGCGCGGCATGTCCTCGAAGTGCTCGTAGGAGGGCGTGCCCGGACGCGCCGAGTAGATGAACATGTACGCCTGCTCGTAGGCCACCTCGTCGTAGAGCGAGAGCGTCTGCTCGAAGTCCTCCTCGGTCTCGCCGGGGAAGCCGACGATGATGTCCGTCGAGATCACGACGCCCCGCACCTTGGCGCGGATCTCGCGCACGATCTGCAGGTAGCGCTCGCGGCGGTACTCGCGCGCCATGCGCCTCAGCACCCTGTCCGAGCCGGACTGGACGGGGAGGTGCACGTAGTTGCAGACGGCCTCCTCCTCGGCGATCACGTCGATGAGCTCGGAGGAGAAGTTCATGGGGTGGCTGGTCGTGAACTTCACGCGGGCCACGCCGGTGCGGGCGACCATGCGCAGCAGCTCGGGGAACGAGGGGAGGCCGGGCTGGTCGAGGCCGTAAGAGTTCACGTTCTGGCCGAGCAGCGTGATCTCGCAGGCGCCCGCGGCGACCATCGCCTCGGCCTCGGCGAGGATCACCTCGGGCCTGCGCGAGACCTCTGGTCCGCGCGTCCGCGGCACCACGCAGTAGGTGCAGTGGTGGTTGCAGCCGCGCATGATCGTCAGGAAGCCGGAGAGGCCGCCTGGCGCCGGCGGCACGTGGTCGTGGAGCTCGGGGTCGAAGCCGCGTCGCTCTACGAGCCCGCCGGAGCCGCGCCGCTCGAGCTCGTCGATCGCCGGCAGGACCGAGGTGATCGCGCCGGGGCCGATGAGCAGGTCGACCTCGAACTTCTCGGCCAGCTCCCTGCCCTCCTCGAGCTGGGCGAGGCAGCCCATCAGGCCGACCCTCACGTCGCGTCCGGCGCGCCGCTCCTTGCGCAGCTCGCCGAGGAACGACGCGACCTTCTCGACCGGCTTCCCGCGCACGGCGCACGTGTTGAGCAGGACCAGCTCGGCGTCGCGAGGGTCGTCGACGAGCATGTGCCCGCCCGCCACCAGCTCCGAGGCGATGGTGTGCGTGTCGTACTCGTTCATCTGGCAGCCGTAGGTGACTATCGCGGCTCTCAACGCGCCCTCCAGACAGGTGGACATCCTAGCAAGCGTGTGCCGGTCGGCCTTATCGTGCGGCGTGTCGTCGTTCCGTGAGCAGGTGCTCGAGGTCGTGCGGGCCGTGCCCCGCGGCAAGGTCGTGAGCTACGGGCAGGTCGCGGAGATGGTCGGGGCGCCGCACGCCGCCAGGCAGGTCGGAGCGGTCCTCTACGGCCTGCGCGACGAGGACGGCGACGTGCCCTGGCACCGGGTCGTGAACGCCTCCGGCGGCATCTCGACCTACAAGGTCGGCCACGGCGAGCTGCAGGTGGCGCTGCTGCGTGCCGAGGGCGTGGCCTTCGTGGGCGGCGGCGCGCAGGGGGAGAGGGTGGACATGCGCGCGCACCGCTGGCGGCCGGAGCTGCCGGACTGACGCGGGGCCGGCCCTCGCCCTTCCGCCTAGCTCTGGTGTCGGTGCCGGCGGGCGGGCAGGGCCCGCGGCGCAGGGGTCCCGCGGGGGGCCGGGCTCAACCCACGTGCAGCCGCTCGCCGACGTGGTAGACGAGCACGCGCCTCACCAGCCGCCGCGGCAGCCAGCCCACGCGCACCGTGGCGACGACGACGTAGCCGCCGTGCTCGCGCAGGTTCCTGGCGTTCCAGCGCAGGGCCGGCACGAAGAAGCCGAGGAGCCCGAGCAGGTCGGCGGCGAGCTCGGCGCGCACGTCGCTGTGCCTGGTGACGGGGAAGGGCGCGACGAACCCGGCCTCGAACGCGGCCAGGCGCCTGCCCGGCAGCGTGCCGCCGTCGAGGAGGCGGAACTCGCCCAAGGAGCGGGAGCGCAGCTCCATCCCGGCGTCGCCCGCCCGCTCGTAGTAGCGGTCGACGAGAGCGAGGCTCACGGAGACCCGCTCCAGGCGCACGTACGGCACCAGCCGCAGCTCGGCCGTGAACCCCTCGCCGGTCGCGGCGCGAGGTGGCACCGCCAGCTCGACCTGGTTGAACCACCTGTCCCACACGGCCGCCAGGAGGGAGGAGCCGGCGGCGTAGGCGGCGGCGACCATCTCGGCCACGACCCAGTGACGACCGAGGCCCAGGGCGGCCAGGGCGCCACCCGAGGCGAGCAGCGCGGCGCCGAGGGCGAGGAGCGTCAGCCACCCGAGCGCGTACCAGAAGCCCGGCACGTCTGCGAGTCCCGGTCGGCGCGGCAGGTCGAGCGGCGGCACGAGCACCCCGGCGCGGGCCACGCCGCAGGCCTCGCACACGAGCCCTGAGACGCCCTCGCGCGGCGGGTTCGCGTGGCCGCACGCGGCGCAGGGCCAGGCGCCGCCCGCGGCGGCGGACGCGTCGGTCATGGACGCCCTCGCGTGCTAGGTAGGTGCGCTCTCACGTGTCGGGGACGAGCATAGGGCCCACCGCGGCGCGGGCGCGGGGCGGATCCCACGCCGCGCGGGGACTCGGCGCATGCGGCGCCACCGCTCACACCAGCTGGCCTCGGCGTCGTCCCTCGGTCCCACGCGGTCCCGGCGACCCGCGCGGTCCCGGCCGGGAGCGCGTTCCCACGTATGATGCCCTCCATGCCCGCGCCCAGCGCCCTGGAGCTAGCCCGCGAGCTGGTCATGACGCCGAGCCCCTCGGGCGAGGAGGGGGCCGCCGCCGAGGTCCTCGTGGCGGCGCTGCGGCGGCTCGGCTTCGACGAGGCCTACCTCGACGGGCTGGGCAACGCCGTCGGGGTCATCGACCGCGGACCAGGGCCGACGCTGCTCCTCACCGGGCACCTCGACACGGTCGCTCCCGGCGACCCGAGCGAGTGGCCGCACCCGCCGCTCGGCGGGGTCGTGGCCGACGGACGTCTGTGGGGCCGCGGCAGCGTCGACATGAAGTCGGCGCTGGCGTGCATGGCGGTCGGCGCCGCCGAGGCGGCGGCCGCGGGCTTCGCCGGCAGGCTGCTGCTGGCCGGGGCGGTGCTCGAGGAGGTGAGCGGCCTCGGCTCGGCGCACCTGGCCGCCACGCTGGACTACGACGTGGCCGTCCTCGGCGAGCCCACGGGCCTCGCGCTCAAGCTCGGCCACAAGGGCAGGGTCGAGGTCGTGGCGACGTTCCAGGGCAGGATCGCCCACGCCGCGCGGCCCGAGCTGGGCGAGAACGCGCTCGAGGCCGCCGCCCGCTACGTCGCCGGCCTCCGGGACCTGGAGCTGCCGGCCTCCGCGGTCCTCGGCTCCGCCACCGCCACGCCGACGCGCCTGAGCACGTCGCCGGGCGGCACGACGAACGTGGTGCCGGGCAGCGCCGAGCTGGTCATCGACGTGCGCACCCTGCCCGGGCAGGGCGCGGCGGAGGTCCTCGCGCTGCTCGGCTCCGTGGCGGCGGACGACGGGGTCTCGTTCAGCGTGCCGACCTCGCGCGCGACGCGTCCGGACGGCGGCGTCGAGGAGCGCCCCCACGTGGCGCCCGCCTACCTCGCTGACGAGGGGCACGAGGCGGTGGCCACGGCGCGCGCGGCCCTCACGCGCGCCCTGCGGTCGTCGGGCCGCGAGCTGCGCGAGGGCGTGTGGTGGTTCTGCACCGACGCGCCGCACCTCGCCGTGGGCGGACGCCCCGTCGTCGGGTTCGGCCCTGGCGAGGAGGAGCTGGCCCACACCACCCGCGAGAGCGTGCCCGTGGCGGACCTCGAGGTCGCCGCCCGCGCCTACCGCGAGCTCGCGCTCGCCTACCTGGGAGGTCGTCCGTGACCGAAGGACGCAGCATGAAGGGCGAGACCGTGATCGTCAACGGCGACGAGTGGACGGTCGTCGACGAGGCACCGGCCGCCGCCCTGGCCGAGATGGTCGCGGCGCTCCTCGAGGAGGAGGGGTTCGTCGTGATGGTGCGCGGCCTCGACCTGCAGTCTGACGCGTTCTCGCACCTGGGCTCGACGAACGTCACGGCCACGCACGTGCTCGTGCCGAAGGAGCAGGCTCAGGCGGCGATGGCGCTGATCGCCGAGACGGTCACCGACTACCAGGGCGAGGAGCTCGACGAGCTGATGGAGCGCCTCGCGCGCGGCGAGGCGGTCGAGGGCTTCGCGCCGCTCGGCGAGGAGGACGGTGACGACGAGGAGGACGACGGGCACGGCGAGTAGCGGCGACGAGGCCAAGGGCGGCGCCGCGGCGCTCAGCCTGGCGGGCGCGCTCGTCATCCTGGCCCTGAAGTTCGGCTCCTACCTCGTGACGGGCTCGGTGAGCCTGCTCTCCGACGCGGCCGAGTCGCTCGTGAACCTCGTCGCCGCGGTCGTGCTCACCGTCGCCGTCGGCGTCGCCGCGGCCCCGCCCGACTACAAGCACCCCTACGGCCACACCAAGGCCGAGTACCTCTCGAGCGTGCTGGAGGCCGCGCTGATAATCGTGGCCGCGGCCGTGATCGGGCTCACCGCGGTGCGGCGCCTGCTCGAGCCGCAGCCGCTCGAGCAGGTGGGCATCGGCCTCGGCCTGGCCGCGGCGGCGGCCGTGGTGAACGGCAGCCTGGCCATGCGGCTGCTCCGCGTGGCGCGGCGCGTGCGCTCCGACGCGCTCGCGGCGAACGCCCGCCACCTGTTCACCGACGTCCTCACCTCGCTGGGCACGATCGTCGGCGTCGGGCTGGTGCGCCTCACGGGCTGGCTGCCTCTCGACCCGCTGGTGGCGCTGCTGGTGGCCGCGAACATCGTCGTCACCGGCGTCAACGTCATGCGCCGCTCGCTCTCGCGCCTGCTCGACGAGCGCCTGCCCGAGGCCGACGAGGCCAGGGTGATCGGCGAGATCGAGGGCGTCGACGGCGTGCGCGGCTACCACCGGCTGCGCACGAGGCGGTCGGGCAGCGCCAGGTTCGCCGAGGTGGACGTCTTCGTCGACGGCGACATGCGCGTCGAGCAGGCGCACGAGGTGGCCAGGGAGGTCGAGCGGCGCGTGCGCTCGGCCGTGGAGGGGCTCGAGATGACCGTCCACATCGAGCCGTACGAGGAGGGCGTGCGCGACGTCTCGCGCAGCCCCCGCGAGGAGTACCCGGAGGAGCGCTAGGCCGATCGCGGCGCGGGGCCCGTCGCGCCGGGGCCGCGTCGCGCGGGCGCCGGTCGCGCCAGGGCCGCGTCGCTCGGCCCCCTGTCGCCCAAGGGCCCCGCCCCCCGGGGCCGCCTCAGCGCCGACGCCCGCTGCCGAGCTGGGACGGCGAGGGCCGAGAGACGTGGCGGCTGTGCGGGTCGAGGTACCGCAGCGGCGCGTCGGCCCATGGGCCGGAGTAGGCCACGCCCACGCGCGGGGTCACAGCGACCGCGGCGGGAGGCGGCCCGTCGAGGACGTAGAGGCGCGGTCCCCACAGCGCCTCGGCGTCGTGCCCGCGCCCGATGCCGAGCGCGCGGGTCAGCCGCCCGGGACCGTCGCCCCTGCCGCCGGCGGCGGGAGGCAGGAGGGGCAGGCCCTCGAGCCCGGGGGCGCTCGCGCCGGGGACCAGCGGCTCGACCGCCCTCACCAGGACGGCGTGCGGCACGCCCGCAGGCTGGCACACGACGTTGAACATGTCGTACATGCCGTAGATCAGGTAGACGTACGCGTGGCCGCCCGGTCCGAAGAGCGTGGCCGTGCGGCTCGTGAGCCCCTTCGAGGCGTGGCACGCCAGGTCGTCCTGCCCCACGTAGGCCTCGGTCTCGACGACGCGCCCGGCCCTGAACCCGCCGGCGGCCTCGTCGCGCACGACGAGCAGCTTGCCCAGCAGCGCGGGCGCCACGACGTCGGCCGGTCGCTCGTAGAAGCCGGGGTCCAGGACCGCGTCGGGCGCGGCGAGCGCGCGCGCTCCCCTCACGGCCACCGCAGCGGGATCACCTCGACGACCTCGCCGGCGCGCACGCCGCCGGGCGGCGCCACGGCCAGGCAGTCGCCCTCGACGAGCGAGCGCGACACCGCCGACGACTGGTCGTGGAACGGGCTGACCTCGGCGCCGCGCTCGTCGACGCGCAGGAAGGCCCGGTGGAACATGGTCTTGGCGTCCGGCCTCAGGTCGTGCGTGGCCCGCGCCCGCAGACGCGCGCGGTAGGGGGGCGGGGCGGTGCGGCCGAGCGCCGCGTCGAGGTAGGCGCGCGCGAAGAGGTGGAAGCACACCAGGCTCGAGACGGGGTTGCCGGGCAGGGCCAGCACCGGCAGCCCGCGGTAGCGGAAGAACGTCAGGGGGCCGCCCGGCCTGGCCGTGACGCGCCGGAACACCGCCGCGCCGTGGGCCTCCAGGACGCCCTTCACGGGCTCGCGCTCGCCCTGCGAGATCCCGCCGATCGTCAGGGCCAGGTCGACGCGGTCCGCGGCGAGCTCGTCGAGGAGCTGGGCGAGCGCGTCAGGGTCGTCGGGCACGCGCCCCGCCCGCGCGACCTCGTAGCCGCAGGCGCGCGCCGCCGACACCAGGGTGGGCAGGTTCGACTCGTACACCTGACCGGGCGCGAGGGGCCGGCCGGGCCGCACCAGCTCGTCGCCCGTGGAGATCACGGCCACGCGCGGCCTCAGGGCCACCTCGACCTCGGTGTGCCCCATGCCCGCGACGAGGCCCACCTGGACGGGTCCGAGCTCGTCGCCGGGCCGCAGGTAGACCTCGCCGGCGCGGAGGTCGCGCGCCCGGGCTCGCACCGCCGACGTGCTGGCCGGGCGCGTGAGGGAGACGTAGCCCCCCTCCTCGCTGGCGTGCTCGACGCCGACGACCCCGACCTCGCCGTGCGCGCCGGGCGGCACGAGGCCGCCCGTGGCGACGTGGACGGCCTCGCCCCTCCCCAGCGCGCCGCGGTGCGGCGCGCCCGCGTGCGAGCGGCCCACCACCCTTAGACGGACCGGTCTATCCGCCGAGGCGCCTCCGCTGTCCGCGACGTGGCAGGCGTAGCCGTCGAGGGCCGAGTCGTCGGCGGGCGGGCGGTCGACGAGGCTGGCCAGCCCCTCGCGCACCACGCGTCCGAGGGCCTCGCCCGCGGGCAGGCGCTCGCTGCCCGTCATGGCCGCGGCGCCGGCGGACCACAGCAGCTCGAAGGCGCGGTCGGGGGAGACGTCGTGCTCGGTCACGGACGACGATGCTAGCAGCGAGGCGCGCGGCTAGGTCGCCGCGCGGGAACCCTCGGCGGCCGCGGCGAACGCCGCCAGGGCCGCGTTGAAGGTGGCGCTAGGGCGCATCGCCGCCGCGGCCTTGGCGTCGTCCGGCAGGTAGTAGCCTCCCAGGTCGACGGGCCGGCCCTGCACGGCCAGCAGCTCGGCGTCGATGCGCGCCTCGCCCTCCGTCAGCGCCGCGGCCAGGCCCGCGAAGCGCGCGGCCAGGGCGGCGTCCTCGGCCTGGCCGGCCAGCTCCTGCGCCCAGTAGAGCGCCAGGTAGAAGTGGCTGCCGCGCGTGTCGATCTCGCCCACCTTCCGCGACGGCGACCTGCCGCTCTCCAGGAAGCGCGCCGTGGCCCTGTCGAGGGCGTCGGCCAGCACTTGGGCCCGCGGTTCGCCCATCCGGGCGGCGAGGTGCTCGAGCGAGGCGGCCAGCGCCAGGAACTCGCCGAGCGAGTCCCAGCGCAGGTGGTTCTCCGCCAGGAACTGCTGCACGTGCTTCGGCGCTGAGCCGCCGGCGCCGGTCTCGAAGAGCCCGCCGCCGTTCATGAGCGGGACCACCGAGAGCATCTTCGCGCTGGTGCCCAGCTCCATGATCGGGAAGAGGTCGGTCAGGTAGTCGCGCAGCACGTTGCCCGTCACGGAGATCGTGTCGAGGCCCCGCCTGATGCGCTCGAGGGAGAAGCGCATCGCGTCCACCGGCGCCATGATGCGGACGTCGAGGCCGGAGAGGTCGTGCTCCCGCAGGTACCTCTCGACCTTCGCGATGACCTGGGCGTCGTGCGGCCGCTCGCGGTCGAGCCAGAACACGGCCGGCGCGCCCGTCGCCCTCGCGCGCGCGACGGCCAGCCCGACCCAGTCGCGCACGGGCGCGTCCTTCACGGTCGAGGTGCGGTAGATGTCGCCCGGCGCCACGGGCCGCTCGAGCAGCGTCTCCCCGTTCGCCGCGACCACGCGGACGGTGCCTTGGCGCTCGACCACGAAGGTCTTGTCGTGCGAGCCGTACTCCTCGGCCTTCTGCGCCATCAGCCCGACGTTGGGGACCGAGCCCATCGTCCGGGGGTCGAACGCGCCGTGCGCCTTGCAGTCGTCGATGACGACCTGGTAGATGCCGGCGTAGGTGCTGTCCGGGATCACGAACTTCGTGTCGCGCGCCTGCCCGTCGGGGCCCCACATGCGGCCCGAGTTCCGTATCGCCGCCGGCATCGAGGCGTCGATGATCACGTCGCTGGGGACGTGCAGGTTCGTGATGCCCCTGTCCGAGTCGACCATCGCGAGGTCGGGCCCGCGCCGGAGGGCCGCGCGCAGGTCGTCCTCGACGGCCGCCCTCTCGTCCTCCGGCAGGTCGCCGAGGCGGGCGTAGAGCGCCCCGAGGCCCTCGTTCGGGTCGACCCCGATGCGGGCGAACGCCTGCGCGTGCTTGGCGAAGACGTCGGCGAAGAAGACCTCGACGGCGTGCCCGAAGATCACCGGGTCGGAGACCTTCATCATCGTCGCCTTGAGGTGGACGGAGAAGAGGACGCCCCGGCGCCTGGCGTCCTCGACCTGCTCGGCCAGGAACGCGCGCAGGGCCTCCCTGCTCATCACGGCGGCGTCGACGACCTCGCCGGCCTCGAGCGGCACGCGTCCGTTGAGGACCGTGACCTCGCCGCCCTCGCTCACGTGCTCGATGCGCGCGTCGCCGGCCTGGTCCGGGGCCACGGTGGTCGAGACCTCGGTCGAGCGGAAGTCGCCGGCGGCCATCGTAGACACGTGCGAGCGCGAGTCGGGGCTCCAGGCGCCCATCGCGTGCGGGTGCGCGCGCGCGTACGCCTTCACCGACGGCGGCGCGCGGCGGTCCGAGTTGCCCTCGCGCAGGACGGGGTTCACGGCGCTGCCCTTGACCCTGTCGTAGCGCGCGCGGGCCTCGCGCTCGGCGTCGGTGGCGGGCTCGTCGGGGTAGTCGGGGACGGCGAAGCCCTTCTCCTGCAGTTCGCGCACGGCGGCCTTGAGCTGCGGCACCGAGGCGCTGATGTTCGGGAGCTTGATGATGTTCGCCCGCGGCGTCCTGGCCAGCTCGCCGAGGAAGGCGAGGTCGTCCGGGACGCGCTGGTCCTCGCGCAGGTGCTCGGGGAACCGGGCCAGGATGCGTCCGGCGAGGGAGATGTCCTTCGTCTCCACGGCGATGCCGGCGGCCGCCGCGTACGCCCGCACTATCGGCAGCAGGGAGTAGGTCGCCAGGGCGGGCGCCTCGTCGACCTTGGTCCAGTGGATCGTCGGCCTGTCCTGCGTGGTCATCGCTATCGCCTCCGCGGTCGAGGGGGAGGATACCAGTCGGCGTCGCGGCTACTGCGGCCGGTGGCCGCCGTGGGGTGCGATGGCGCCCGGGGCGGCGCGGGGCGTCGTGGTCCGTCCCGCGCGGCCGCCAGGGCGGCGGCCGGTGCCGACGAGCTCACACCTGCCGCGCGCCCCTGCCGTCCCAGCCGGCGTACGAGTAGAAGCGCCCGGCGACGCCGTCCCTGAGGTAGGTGACGAGCGGGTCGCGCAGCGGCGGTATGGGCACGCGTGCCCTGACCTCTTCGAGCGGGAAGAACCGGGCCTCGACGATGAAGCCGTCGGGGTCGCGCGGGTTCAGGAGCCCGCTGTAGCGGGCCTTGAACGCGAAGGACACGGCGCGGTCGTTGCGCCGCCTGTCCTCGACGTGCACGGCGTACGCCAGGTGCTCGACGCCCGTGATCTCGAGCCCGGTCTCCTCGAGCACCTCCCTCCTGAGGGCGTCGAGGGTCGACTCCCCGCGCTCGACGACGCCTCCCGGGAGGGTGTAGCGGACCCGTCCGTGGCCTTGCCAGTCGTTGCCTACGAGCAGGACGCGTCCCTGAGCGTCCAGGAGTATGGCCGCGGCAACGACGAACTCACGCCGCGCCACCGGGTCCCGCCAGCGCGCGGGCCTCGCCGGCGCTCACGGCCATGCCTGCCAGGGCGCGCGCCTGCTCCTCGGCCTGGAGGGCGGCGGTCAGCTCGTGCAGGTCGCCGGACAGCACGCCGGCGAGGTCGTTGGTCGTGAACCCGATGCGGTGGTCGGTCACGCGCGACTGCGGGAAGTTGTAGGTGCGCACGCGCTCGCTGCGCTCACCGGTGCCGATCTGGACGAGCCGCGCCTGCCGCGCCTCGTCCTGCGCGCGGAGGCGCTCGCGCTCCAGGAGCCTGGCGCGCAGCACCTGCAGCGCCTTCTCCTTGTTCTTGATCTGCGACTTGCCCTCCTGGCAGGTGACGACGATCTCCTCGTCGGTGCCCGGCTTGTAGGTGATGCGCACCGCCGAGTCCGTGGTGTTCACGGACTGGCCGCCGGGTCCGCTGGAGCGGAACACGTCGACGCGGTAGTCGGCGGGGGAGAGCTGGACGTCGACCTCGTCGGCCTCCGGCATGACCGCCACGGTGATCGTGCTGGTGTGGATGCGCCCCTGCGACTCGGTGGCGGGCACGCGCTGCACGCGGTGGACTCCCGACTCGTACTTGAAGTGGCTGTACGCACCCTCGCCCACGACCTCGAAGGAGACCTTCGCCAGGCCGCCGACCTCGGTGGGCGTCGAGTCGACGACCTCCGTGCGGTAGCCGAGGCTGGCCGCGTAGCGCAGGTACATCTCCAGTACCTCGCGGACGAACAGCGACGCCTCGTCGCCGCCGGCGGCGGCGCGCAGCTCGACGATCACGCTCTTCTCGTCGTAGGGGTCCTTGGGCAGGAGGAGCCGCTCCAGCTCGGCGTCGACCTCCTCGAGCCTGGCGGTGAGCGCGGCCAGCTCGGCCCTGGCCTCCTCGGCCAGGTCCGGGTCGGACAGCAGGCTGCGAGCGTCGTCGGCCTGGCGCCTGAGCGCCTCGCGTCGCCTCCCGAGGTCGACGATCTCCTTGAGCTCGGCGTGCCGCTTGGCGGCCTGCCTGTAGCGCCGCGGGTCCGACAGCAGCGCCGGGTCCGACAGGCTGCGCTCCAGCTCGTCGAGCTCCTGGGTGAGGTTCTCGAGCTCTCGTCTCATTGACCGGATTGTACTGCCCGGTCCCCGGCGGCCCGGCAGCGGGGGTGGCGGCCCCACGGCGGCGGGCTTCTGGTCGTCTGGCAGCGGGTCCGGGCCCCCGTGACGGGACGGCGCGGCCCGGGCCCCGGGCCTCAGGGCAGGCGCAGGTCGCCGCGCGGTCCGACCTCAGCCGCGACCAGGCTGCCGGGCACGACGGCGCTGGGCCGGCCCTCCTGCAGGTCGAGCGCGCCCGATCCCCCGCAACGCGGCGGCAGGCCGACCGCCGCGTCGCGCAGCGCCTGACGCAGCACGGGCAGGGGGCTGTCCAGCGGGACCTGGAGCACGTAGAGCTGCTCTAGCGCGGCCGCGATCAGGTCGAGGGCGTCGACCACGCCGGCGGCGGCGGGCAGGTCCGCGACGCCGCCGTAGAGCTGCGCGACGCGCTCCGCGACGCCGGCGACCTCGGCGCTGCAGGCGTGCGAGGCGGGCAGGTCGTCGGCGACGTAGGCGGGAGGCACCGCGAAGCGCACGTCCTCGTAGGTGGCGGCGGTTAGGCGCGGTCCCCCCGGCGCCACGAGGGCCGAGCGCGCGTAGACGAGGCCCTCGTAGCCCCGCGCCCGCAGCGCGGCGACGGCCACCGCGGTGTCGGGACCGGGCGCCCACACGGCCACGGCGCCGGGCTGGTTCGTGGCGACGACGAGGGCCTCTGGCCTGAGCTCGTCGGTGCCCGTCGCGAAGCGCTCCTCGTGCACGAGGCGCATGCCGGCGTAGCCGAGGAGCGAGCCCAGCGTGGACGCGACGGCCTCGCCGTACCCGTCGGCGGTCGTCATGAGAGCGAAGGTGCCGCGTCCCTCCGCCAGGGCGTCGGCGACGACGGCCGCCAGGGCGTCGGCCTCGCTGGGCCAGAGCCCGAACGTCCAGTAGCTGGGCCCCCTGGTCGCGAGCTCGAGCGGCGCGGGGTCGCTGAGGGCGAGGAGCAGCAGCCCCAGCTCCTCCGCGACGTCCCTGACCGCCGCGGTCGCCGCCGGCGTCGTGCAGCAGACGAGGGCCCAGGCGCCGTCGTCGGCGAGGTCGCGCGCCAGCTCCGCGGCCCGCGTCGGGGAGCCGGCGTCGTCGACGACCTCGACGCTCGTCGCGGTCACGAGGCCGCGGCCGGCCCGGGCGAAGTCGGCCCAGCCCGTCGCCGCCAGCGACTGCGCTGCCCCCGCGGTCCGCGCCTCGCCGGTGCGCGAGACGATCACGCCGACCTTCACCGCGGGGGCGGCGCCCTGCGCCGTCGACCAGGGCAGGAGGAGCGCGGCGGCGAGGGCGAGCAGGACCGGCACGGTGTCCCTTCTAACCGCGGACCCGGTGAGCGCAGTGAGAGCGGGGGCCGCGGTGCACCGACGTTACCGCGTCCCCGGAGACGGTGGCCGGCCAGCGAGCCCGGCCCGGCCTCAGTTGACCCGCGGGCGCATGAAGAAGCTCCGCTGCATCGACGACGCCGAGTCGCCGTCGCTCACGACCACCTTGACGACGATGGTCTGCCCGGGGAAGTAGGGGCTGCAGGAGAAGGTGCCGTCGCCGTCGTCCGTGACGGTCGCCGAGCTCGTCCCCGCCGTGCACGACCAGGTGACCGTGAGCGGGGCGCCCCTGTCGTCGGTGGCCGCGACGCTGAGGTAGAGCGGCAGGACGTAGTCCTCCACGTACCGCGCCTGACCGTTCCAGAGCACGGCCCCCTCCGGCACCTCGCACAGGTAGCCCGTGATGCAGGCGTAGATGTCGCCCGGCCCCGTCGGGTAGCTCCTCGGCCCCTCGGCGGCGACGATGTGGAACGACGTGATGAGGGGCGGCTTGTTCTCCGGCTCCGGCCCCACGTCGAAGGTGAGCGTCTCGGTGCTGGAGCTGCCGTACGGGTTCGTGGCCGTGACCTCCACGGTGCGCTGGCCCTCGACCATGAAGGTCACCCTGGCCTGGCAGCCGCCTCCGGTCAGCGTGTCGGGCGGCGCCACGGACCAGGTCAGGGCCGAGCAGAACAGGTCGCCTCCCACGGGGTCGTAGGCGTTCGCGGAGATCGCGTAGGGCACGTCGACGAGCGGCTGGCCCGAGTACGAAGTCGTGATGATCGGCGGCGGGCTCGCCGCCTCCACCGTGAGCGTCGCGCTCGCCGCGGCGCCGTGCGGGTCGGTGGCGGTGACGGTCACGGTCCGCGTGCCCGGCGTCGTGAACGTGTAGGTGAGGGGGATCGGCCCGTCCAGGCTCGACACGGCGGCCAGCCGCAGCGTGCCGCCCTCGGGGTCCATGACGTCGAAGTAGCCCTGGAGTCCCCCGTTCCGCGGGCCGAGCACGACGGGGCTGCCGACGTCGGCGTGGATCGTGTCGGTCTTGACGCCCGAGAACCGGGGCGGCTGGTTCGGCGAGGTCGTCAGCTGGTAGGTCTCGTCGAACAGCGTCTTCCTGTGCTCGTCGAGCGTGCCGAGGACCGGCAGGTCGACGACGAACGCGACGTACCCCGCGATCTTCCCGCGCACCACCAGGATCGGGTCCCGGGGCACCTCGGCGTCGAACTCCACGCCGAGCCGGAGGCCGAGCGCGGGGCCGGCCGCGTCGTAGAACTTCAGGCTGGCCACGGCGCGGGCGTAGGCCTGGGCGTCCATCGTCGCGCTCACGTCGAAGGAGTCCTGCTCGGCGAGGTCCACGCCGAAGCCCGTGATGTCCTGCCAGCCGCCGTCGTCGGTCCAGCGCGCGCCCACCACCGCGCTCGCGGTCTCGGTGAGCCCGTAGCTGAAGCGGAGGCTCACGGCGCCCTCGGCGCCCACGAACACCTCGATGCTCGGGACCACGACCACCGGCACCGGACCGATGAAGAAGACCAGCGGCCGGAAGTGGTAGGTCGCCACGCTGACCTCTTTCGTGAGCTGCGCCTTCGCCTCGCCGGATAGCGAGACCCGGAGCCGCTCCTCGACGCCCACCTTGGCCTCGAAGCGGTCGACGCACACGGGCGGCACCGCGAGGCAGGGCTCGATGCCGAGGTCTATGCTCCACCCGGCGTTGAAGTAGAGATCGCCGTCGAGGACGACCTCGACCTGCACGTCGCCCTGGCCGATGTCGAGGGCGACCTCGTCGAAGCCCACGTGGAAGCTGTAGCCGTCGCCCGTGCCCACCCCCGGCCGGGTCGAGGCGTCGCCGCGCACGCCGGCCGTGACGCCGGGCAGGTGCGCCGCGGTGGCGGTCACGTCCTCCGGCTCGAGGTCTCCCGACGCGACGATCTCGCCCTGGGTGATCGCGTCGGTGAGGTTGGCCTGCGACGTCACGAGGACGACCTCGCCGCCATCGCGGCCGATCGACTCGACCTTGCGCAGGTACCCGGCCGGCGCGTGCGCCGAGGGCTGGCTCACCAGCACGTCGCCCACCCGCAGCCCGTCGAGGACCTGGGTGCCGGACGCGAAGCGCAGCTCGCCGCTGGCCGGGTCGTAGCTCGCGAGGGCGTCCCTGGTGGCCGCGTCGGCGACCTTCGTCGTGTCGGGGATGATGGCGGGGCGGCGCGTGTCGGCCGGCGCGACGCTGCAGGCGGCCAGGACCGTCCCCGCGACGAGCGCCGTCAGCCACAGGCGGACGGTGCGCCTCCCGCGCTCGGGTCCGCGCATCCTCATCCCTCCCCGAGGTCCCCGTCGGCCCGCAGGTCGTGGCCGCACCTCGTGCAGTAGCGGCCGAAGGGCGACGTGATGGGCGCGTCACAGGCGGGGCATGACGCGAGGAGCCTGGTCCCGTCGTTGGGGCAGTACGCCTCGAGCGCCGCCTCGGGCGTGGCGCGACCGCAACGCGGGCAGAGGTGGTACCGCGCCTCTGCGGAGCCCCGTCCCCGGCCCAGCGGGGGGTCGCCGGCGGCCGGGTCGGGGGCGCCGCCCCCGCGCCATCCCGGCACCGCCGCGAGCGCCGACCGAGTTGATGCTGCCGAGCTCGTCCTCATACCGCCTCCTCGCCGCCAGGGTGGGGGAGGGTCGGTGAGGTTCCGGTCAGCTTCCGGGCGCGGCGGCGCGGGGCGGCACGGCCCGGCGGGTCCCTACTCGGTGGCCGGCTCGAGGAGCTCCGCCGGTCCCGCCGGCAGCGCCTCGCCGACCTCGGCGAAGAGCGAGCGGGCGCGCTCGTACTCCTCGGCGAGGGTCCTGCGGAGGCCGGCGGCGGCCAGCGCGCGGAGGTGCAGGCGCAGGGTCCCCGCGTCGTAGGGGTCGAGCCGACGCAGCAGCCCCGCGGACCTGGCCGCCTCGGCCGGGTCGGAGCCCAGACGGGCCTCGGCGGCCGCGGCCAGCGCGACCTGGAGCCGCCGCAGCACGCTCTCGCGCACCTGCCAGTCGGCGCCCTCGCCGAGCTCGCCGCGCCACAGGGACGTGTCGCCCGTCGCCAGGAACTCCTCGACGTCGGTGGCCACGTCGCCGAGCGCGTAGCCGGCGGCCGTGGTGACGATCGCCGACGCACCCAGGTCCCGCCGGAGGTCGCTGACGAGCTGCTTGAGGCTGGCCATCGCCCTAGGCTCGTCGCCGTGCGGGTACAGCGCCTCCACGAGCGCAAGCCGCCCCGCCTCGGTCTGGCCGGCGAGCCGCGCCTCGACCAGCGCGAGCAGCAGGGCCCGGCGCCTGGCGCCCCTCACGGGCGCGGTGCCGTCGGCCCGGCGCAGGCGCATGGGGCCCAGGACCTCGAGGCGCAGGGACGCGGCACCCTGCTGCGGGCGGGCGCCCGCGCCCTCGTCCGGCGGCGGGAAGTAGCGCCTGACCAGGTTCACCCCGTGCCCGAGGCCGCGTTCGGCGAACCAGCTCTCGCGCCGCGCCGCGCTCTCCCTGTCGCCGGCCAGGCGGTCGACCTCGAGGCCGTAGCGGTGCGCGTGCAGGGGCAGGCCCAGCCGGGCGGCTCGCGCGCTGGCCGTCTCGAACGCCTCCCTGGCCTCCGCCGGGCGCCCGAGCGCCTCCAGCGCGAGCCCCAGCGCGAAGCGTGACGCCAGCTCGGCCTCGGCGAGCTCGGCCGCGCGCGACATGGCCAGGGCCCGCTCGGCCAGCTCGAGCCCCTCGGCGGCGCGGCCCGTGGCGGTGCGGGCGCGCGAGAGGAGGTAGGCGGCGGTGACGCTCTCCAGGCCCTCAGGCGGCGCCGTCTCCGCGGCCTGGGCGGCGTACCTCAGCGCGAGCGCGGGGTGCGCCCAGCCGGGCCACTCGAGGTAGAGGTCGGCGAGCTGCGCCGCCACGCCGTTCACGAACCGCGCGTCGCCCGCGCGCTGGACGACCTCGAGGGCCTCCGTCAGCACCTCCTCGGCGCGCTCGTAGGCCCCCATGTCCTGGTAGGCGTAGCTCATCATCACGAGCGTGCCGGCGTAGTGGAGGCCGTGGCCCACCTCCTCGTAGACGCGGAGCGCCGCCTGGAGGTCCTGGAGGCTTTCGGCGACGCGCGCCTGCTGCATGCGGGCGACGGCGCGGTTGCGCAGGAGGTTGGCGACGTTGGGCGGCGTCACGCCGCCGCGGGCGGCGGCCCGCTCGAGCAGCTCGGTGAAGGTCGTCTCCGCCGCCGCGTGGTCGCCTAGGTAGAAGGCGATGCTCGCCCTCAGCTCCTTGAGGTCGGCGGCGCCCTCCTCGTCGGTGGTGGGTCTGGCCAGCCACTGGTCGACGAGCGCGGCCGCGACGCGCGGGCGTCCGGCGTGCAGGTAGGCCCAGCCGACGAAGTGGACGGTGCCGCCGCCGCACTCGTCCCGGTGCGGCGAGGCCTCCCAGGCGGAGATCAGCTCCTCGCGCAGACCGGCCTGATGGAGGAGGCGCACCTGGCGCTCGAGCCAGGCGGCCCCGCGCTTGGCCTCGGCGGGCAGACCGGCGAGCACGCGCCTCATCGCCCCGTGGTCGCCTCGCACCGAGAGCCCCGCCGCCTGCAGCAGCAGGGCCTCGGTGGGGTCCTCGAGGAGCCGGGCCGCCCTCTCGGCGAGCGCGAGCATCAGCGGGTAGTCCCTGCCCGCCAGCAGCCCCGCGGCCTCCAGCGCCAGCGCCCCGCTCTCCTCGCCCGTCGCGCGTTCGCTCGCCGACGCCAGCAGCCGCCCGGCCGTGGCGTCGTCGCCGCCGGCGCGCGCCGCCGCGGCGGTGCGCCTGAGGAGGTCCACGGCCTCGCGCGCCTCCAGCTCCGCGTCCGATACGAGGGCGGCGACGTGGGCCGGCGCGAGGTCGGGCGCGGCCAGCGCCCGCCGGGCGACCTCGCGGCGCCGCGCGGCGGGGACCAGCCTGGCCGCGGCCTCGCGGTACAGCGGGTGGACGAACGCGCCGTTCGCCACCACGCCGCGCCGCGCCAGCTCGCGGTCGGCGGACCGCCAGGCGGCCGGCTCGAGGCCCGCGGCCAGGGCCCCGAGCTCGTCGTCGGCCCCGGCGGGCAGCAGGGCCCTGGCGGCGGCGACGGCGGCGATGTCGTCGCCGACCAGCGCGCCGGCGAGGAAGTGCTCGATCAGCGCCTCGACCGTCGGCGGCGGCGCGTCGGGGCCGGGCCGGCGCCAGTGCCAGGACCGCCCGTCGCTCCAGAGGTGGCCCTGCCTGCCCAGGTAGCGCAGGTACTCGAGGGCGAAGAGGGGGTTGCCGCCCGACCTGTCGGCGATCCAGGCGGCCGCCTCGGCGGGCGGGTCGGCGCCCAGGGCCGCGACGAGGAGATCGCGGACCTCGTGCCGGGACAGGGGCTCCGCCCTGACGCGCTCGAAGGGCGCTCCGGGGTCGGTCCTGCTGGTCGCCAGCAGGCCCACGCCGGGCGTCCGGCGGACCGTGGCGGCGAGCTCGCGGAGGAACCCGGCGCGCTCGTCTCCCGCCTCGTGGAGGTCCTCCACGTGCAGCACGAACGGGGACGACGCCACGAGGGCGGCCGCCACGGCCTCCAGCGCGCGGGCGGGCTCGACGGGGGCGCCGGCCCGCAGCCTCGCGAGCGTCGCCGACGCCCAGCCGGCCAGCCGGCCCGGCCTGGGCAGCAGGCCCGCCAGCGCCGCCAGCGGCGCGGTCGCGGCCACGCTCGCGCTCCGGCAGGGCAGCTCCGCCAGGAGCCGCGCCGCCGCGTGGCTCTTGCCGATGCCCGGCTCGCCCCAGAGGGCCACGGCCACGCCACGACGCCGGCGGAGGACGGGCTGCAGGAGCTGCCGCAGCATGCGCCCGTAGGTTAGCGCCGCGTGAGGACGGCTCCCCGGCGACGCGGGGCGGCTTCCCGTTCCGGGTGGGGCTCCCGGCACCGTGAGGAGGCGCGTCCGACTCCCGCGGTGCTCCCCTCGCAGGCGGTTCCGTGAGGCTGGAGCTTTGGTGCGCCCGACAGGATTCGAACCTGTGACCTTGGGCTTAGGAGTCCCCTGCTCTGTCCAGCTGAGCTACGGGCGCACGCGAGGCCGCGGGCGGCCCCGTGGCCGCAGGGCCCGCCCCCGAGGAGCGGGCCCATAGTACCAGCGTCAGCGCGCCGAGAGCGAGTACCCAGCGACCCCGCTCGGGTAGGCGTAGATCACGTCGATGTACCAGGTGCCGGGCGTGGGCGCCGTCACCTGGTAGGTGCCGCCGTTGGCGGTGGTGATGTCGCGGTAGGCCCAGTCGCCGTCGTCCGCCCAGTCCTGGATCTCCGAGCCGTACTTGATGGCGAAGTCGACGTCGAAGTCGGCCGTGAGCTCGATCGTCAGGCTCGGCGTGCCCTCGGGGACGAACACGGTGTACGTGTGGTAGTTGATCGCCTCCTGGCCCTGACCGGAGATCGTGCCGGAGACGGTGCCGCCCAGCGGCACGGCGCCGACGATGCAGAAGTTGCAGACGCCGTCCGGCACGGAGGCTGGGGGCGGTTCGGCCACCGGCGTGGCGGGCGAGCCAGGGGCGGGCGGGACTCCGGCGTTCGCGTTGCCGACGGGCGCGCGGGCGACGTCGGGCACGTGCGGGCCGAGGAGGGCCCAGGCCAGGCTTATCGGCCTGACGTACGCCTGCTCCTCGACGTCGAGCTCCTCGTACTGGACCGTGCGTCCCGCGGTGGGGACGCCGATGAGGTAGCCGTTGACGTCGAAGGCGCCGCCGCCGGAGTTGCCGTGGGCGATCTTCGCGTCTGTCTTGATCCACTGCTTGCCGCCCGACTCGAAGTCCTCGCCCACCCAGCCGGACATCAGGCCGGCCGTGAACGTGATCGTCGAGCCCGAGATGCCGGGGTACCCCACGATCGTGATGCTGTCGCCGGGGATGAGCTGGTTCGAGTCGCCGACGAGCACGTAGGGGAACACGACGTCGTCGCCGATGGGCTCCTCGTCGTACCACTCCACGATCTTCAGGACCGCGAGGTCGTAGGTGGGGTCGCCGGCCACGTACCGCGCCCAGAAGTAGTGCTCGGGCGGCTGGTCCGTGAACGCCGGGTCGGTGACGAGGATCGCGTGCCACTCGTAGTAGCGCCGCAGCGAGAGGTCGCCCACGACGTGGTAGTTGGTGAGGACGTAGCCGCTGGGGCTGATGATCGTCCCCGAGCCCGACCAGCCGACGGTGGTGCCGGCCTCCTCGTCGTACGGGATGATCTGGACGACGGCCTGCACGATGTTGAGCCTGACGTCGCGCGGCAGGCCCTGGGCGCCGGCCAGCGCGGCGCCGGCGAGCACCAGGGTGGCGATCAGTGCGCGTGGCATACGCATGGACGGTACCTCCGGGAGCCTGACCGAGTTCTGACACGCGGGACGCGCCGGAGGAACCACGCGCTGCTTTGTCCGGCGAGCTGGCTCTGGTCTGCGCACCGATACTAGCGCGTCGGGGGCGATGGGGGCGAGCGCACGCCCGCCGCGGCCACGTGCGCGGCGTACCTGTGGGCGCTGGCCTTGGGCGTCCGCCGCTGGGTGGCGAAGTCCACGTGGACCAGGCCGAAGCGGTAGGTGTAGCCGCGCGCCCACTCAAAGTTGTCGAGGAGGCTCCACGCGAAGTAGCCCCTGACGTCGACGCCGGCGGCCCGCGCCCTCTCGATCGCCGCCAGGTGGGCGGCGATGTACTCCCAGCGGCGCTCGTCCTCCAGGGCCTCCGCGCCGTCGAGCGACGCCGGCTCGGCGAGGCCGGCGCCGTTCTCGGTGACGTAGAGCGGCAGCCGCGACTCGCCCCAGACGCGCTTCAGCACGTCCTCGAGACCCTGCGGGTAGACCTCCCAGCCCATGTCGGTGTGGGGCCGCCCTCGCGCCGGCACGCCGGCCACGTGGGGCCAGGGCGACCCGGGCGCGGGACGAACCAGCGCGCGCGTGTAGTAGTTGACGCCCAGGTAGTCGAGTCGGCCGGAGATCGCCGCCAGGTCGCCGTCGCGCGCGTGCGTGGCGGCCGAGCCGGGCTGCGCGGCGGCCTCGGCTGGGTAGGAGCCCGCGAGCAGGGGCTGGAGGAAGACCTGGTGGTTGGCCACGTCGTGCCGCCGCGCCGCCTCGCGGTGCTCCGGGTCGTCGGGGTCGGCGGGGTACGCGGGCGTGAAGTTCAGGACGATGCCGTGCTTCGACGCGGGCGCCGCGGCGCGGAGGCGCTCGAGCGCCAGACCGTGCCCCAGCAGCAGGTGGTGCACGGCGGCCTGGGCCCGCTCTGGGCTCGTCTCGCCCGGCGCGTGCTCGCCCAGCTGGTGCGCGAGGAACGCGCTGCACCACGGCTCGTTCAGGGTCGCGTACGCCTCGACCCTGTCGCCCAGGCGCTCCGCCACGGCCTGGGCGTAGTCGGCGAAGGCGTAGGCGGTGTCGCGGTTCGTCCAGCCGCCTCTCTCCTGCAGGACCTGCGGGAGGTCCCAGTGGTAGAGGGTCAGGAACGGCCGCAGGCCCCTGGTCAGGAGGCCGTCGACGAACCTGTCGTAGTGGTCGAGGCCCGGCTGGTTGACGCGGCCGCGCCCGCCGGGCACGACGCGGGGCCAGGCGACGGAGAAGCGGTAGGCGTTGAGGCCGAGAGCGACGAGGAGGTCGAGGTCCTCCTCCCAGCGGCGGTAGCCGTCGCAGGCCACCGCGGCGTTCGAGCCGTCGTCGATCTTGCCGGGCGTGGCGCAGAAGACGTCCCAGATCGACGGCGACCGGCCGTCCACGTCGGCGGCGCCCTCGACCTGGAAGGCCGAGCTGGCCGCGCCCCATGCGAAACCGCGATCGTCGTGCAACTCTTCCCCTCCTCGGGAGCCGGGAGCCCGCCGACGCTCACGCGCCGGCGAGGCGCTGAAGGTAGGTCTCGTAGAGGCGCAGGGCGTTGTCCGCCGGCGCCCGGTAGTACTCGTCTGCCGCCACGTCGAGCAGCCAGGTCCAGTCGACCTGCCTGGCGCGCGGCGCCCCGCCGGTGAACTCCTTGACCGCCGCGGCGTGGGGCTTGAGGGAGCCGTCGGGGCGCACGAGGCCGAAGTGCCGCTCGTGGCGGAACTGGTCGAGCGGGGGAGAGCCGTACAGGTCCTCGCTGTAGTCGGCGAAGCACCACAGCAGGGCTCCCGTGGCCCCGGACGCCACGAGCCTCGGCAGCACCGCGGCCACGTACCCGGCCAGGTCCTCCTCCGCGGCCATGAACTGCTCGCGCTCCTCGCCGCAGCAGGTCCAGCGCCACGTCTGCGAGGGCTCGCCGGGCGGCGCCGTGCACCCGCCCCACTCCTCGGCCAGCACGGGCTTGCCGCATAGCGCGGAGGTGAGGGCGCAGGCGAACGGCACGAGGTCGGGGTCGAGGGGATGGCGCGCCCAGGACAGGTACATCGGGTAGGCGTGCATGACGGCCACGTCCGCCTCGGCGAAGACCTCGTCGGCGCGCAGGCCGTTGTCCTCGAGGAGGCTGGCGACGTGGAGCCCGCACGTGACGGGCCTGGCGGGGTCGAGGCGCCTGACGAGCGCGGCCATGTCGCGCACCCAGGCGCGCCCGGCGCCGGGGCGGGCCGGCCAGGCGAAGAGGTCGGGCTCGTTGCCGAGGCTCCACAACCGCGGCGCGGCGTGGCCCCTGAGGTCGGTGACGACCTCCGTGAGCAGCCTCTCCTGCGCCGCGCGCATCACGGGGTCGTCGTAGGGGTCGCGGTAGCCGGCGCTCACGGGCCCGCCGCCGCTGACGACCTGACGCGGCGGGCGCCCGCCGCTGCGCGCGCCCCGCTCCGGCGGCACCAGCGCCCAGGGAGGCGCCCAGTTCGGTCCGCTCATGTGGCCGGTGAAGAACGTGACGACGAGCCCGAGGCCGTGCCTCTCGGCGGCGTCGCACACGCGCTCCAGGTGCGCCAGGCAGGCGCCGGAGACGGCGTCGGGGCGCGGCTGCCAGTCCTCCCACAGGAGGAAGACCCTGACCAGGCTCAGTCCCAGCGAGGCGATCAGCGCGAGCTCGTCCTCGACCTCGGCGGCGTCGAAGTCGCGCCACCAACGCATCGCCTTGCGCCGCGGCCAGTAGTTCACGCCGAGCGCGAACGGTGCCCCGTCCGACGCGCCCGCCGCCCGCGGACCGCCGGCCGCGGACGCCCCGGGCGGCGCCGGCGGCGGGGCCGCGCCGTGCGGCCCCTGCGGCTCGCCGCCTCCCGGCGGACCCTCGCTCACTTCTCCACGCCCGTGATCACGATGCCGCGCATGAAGAAGCGCTGCGAGAAGAAGAACAGCGCCACGGGCACGACCATGCCGAGCAGCGCGGTGGCCTGGATCAGGTGCGGCTGCTGGGAGTAGATGAAGTTGAACTGCTGGATCCCCACCGAGATCGGCTGGAGCTCGGGGCGCCCCAGCGTGTAGAGGAGAGGCTCGAAGTAGTCGTTCCAGGCGAAGACGATGTGGAAGAGCGCCACGGCGATGATCACCGGGTACGACTGCGGGACGATCACCGAAGTGAGCACCCTGAGCGGCCCGGCGCCGTCGATCTGCGCCGCCTCGTCGAGCTCCCTGGGGAGCTGCATGAAGTACTGCCTGAGCAGGAACACGTTGAAGGCGTTCGCGAAGAAGTGGGGCACGATCAGGGGCAGCCAGGTACCGGTCCAGCCGATCGCGTCGAAGAAGGCGTAGGTGGGCACGAGCAGCACCTGCTTCGGCAGGATGATCGTCGCGATCAGCACCATGAACAGCGCGCCCTTGAAGGGGAGCGGGAAGCGCGCGAAGGCGTAGGCGACCATCACGCACGAGACGAGCGTGCCGATCATGCCGGTGAACGCGATGAACGCGGTGTTGAACAGCAGGCGCGGGAAGGCGATGCCGTTCCACACCTCGGCGAAGTTGCCGGTGCGCGGCGCCCACACGTAGACGGGCGTGAGCGTCCGCCACGAGCCCTCCCAGGTGACCTCGGCGCCGGTGGGGTCGTCCGGGTCGACGAAGACGCTCTCGCGGCGGCCGGGCCGCACGAGGGCGAGCTCCCTGACCCCGTCCTCGAGCGGCACGCGGTAAACGGGCACCTGCTTGCCGCCCACCTCGACGGTCTTCGGGTCGACGGGCAGCACGGGGCCGGTGGCGCTGGCCACGATCTGGTCGCGGTCCTTGAACGACGTCACGACCATGTAGGCGAAGGGCATCAGGTAGGCGGTGAGCAGCATCGTGGCGAAGAGCGTCACCGTGGCCGTGAGGCCCATGCGCCTGAGGGCGCGGCGGTAGTGCGGGGCGGTGTTGGCGTAGGAGCCGGCCAGCGTCGGGTAGGCGCCGGCGCTCCGGGTGACGGCCATCAGCTCCGCTCCTCGGCCGCGTAGAAGACCCAGTACCTGGCGCTGTAGAACAGCAGGCCCGTGAAGGCCATCGTGATCGCGAAGAGCAGCCAGGCCAGCGCCGAGCCGTAGCCCATGTCGAAGAACACGAAGCTCGTCTTGTAGAAGTGGATGTTGAAGAACATCGTCGAGCTGCCCGGCCGGCCCGTGCCGTTCGAGAGGATGAACGGCACCTCGAAGTACCGCATCAGGCCGATCACGGCCAGGACGAGGTTGTAGAAGATCACCGGCGAGATCAGCGGGAGCGTGATGTGCCGGAAGCGCGCGAAGGGGCCGGCGCCGTCGACGAGCGCGGCCTCGTAGTACGCCGTCGGCACCGCCTGCATGCTCGCCAGGGTGATGAGGAACGCGTTGCCGAGGCCCCACAGGCCGATGATCACGAGCGCGGGGTAGATCCAGTTGACGTCGTCGAGCCAGTTGGGGCCCGGCACGCCGACGAGCCTGAGCAGCCTGTTGAGCCAGCCGGTCTGCGCGTTGAGGACGCCCTGCCAGATGAAGATCGCCGAGACCACGGGCACGACGTAGGGCATGTAGAAGAGCGTGCGGAACAGCGGCTTGCCCGCCAGCCACTTGCTGTCGAGCAGCGAGGCCAGCAGCACGGGCAGGACGATGGCGATGGGCAGCGAGATCAGCGCGAACCTCAGCGTCACGCCCAGCGACACCTTCACGAGCGGGTCGACGAAGAGCTGGCGGTAGTTGTCCAGCCCCACGAAGGAGACGTCCTCGGGGGCGGTGAGCTTGAAGTCGGTGAACGAGAAGACGAGCGAGGCCAGGATCGGCAGGACCGTGAACGCCAGGAACCCGATCACCCACGGCGAGAGGAAGACCCACCCCCAGAGGCGCTGCTCGCGCGCCCGCGGCGAGAGCCTGCCGCGGGCCCGCGCGGGGTACGTGCTCATGGTCGCCATCCCTCCTCGGCGGCCGGCCGCGAACCAGGGGGCCCGCGGCCGGCCGCCGGCGTCCCGCGGCTAGCGGACCTCGTCGAAGATGACCTGCAGGTCTGCCACGAGCTTATCTATCTCGGCGTCGACGTCCAGCCCCGGCTGGCTGTCGAGCAGGGACTTGAACTGGTCGAGCCTGTCGTTGGCCTTGTTGTGGTTCGGCATGGGGGTCTCGTGGCTCGGCACGTCGGCGTAGGCCACGTGCGCCTGCGCGACCGACCAGTCGACGCCCTGCGGGAAGCGCTCGTCGAGGCCGGCGAAGAACGCCGCCTGGTCGCCGGGTCGCGTGGGCATGCCGCCGTAGACGGCGAGGAGGTCCAGCGACGCCTCGCCGGTCAGGTACTTGAGGACCTCGAACGCCTCCTCCGGGTGCTCCGTCTGCTTCATGATCCTGAAGGTGTCGGCGTGGAGCCTGGCCGTGACGGTGCCGTCGTACGAGGGCAGCGCCGCGATGTTCCACTCGGTGCCGGTGAGGCAGCAGGTGTACCAGAGGTGCGACTGCGCCATGGCCACGTTGCCGGACTCGAACGCGTTGCCGGCCGCCAGCAGGTCGGAGCCGTCCTCGTCGGCCGACGGCATGAAGTGGTACGTCCAGATCGCGTCGTAGTACCAGCGCCAGCCCTCGCGCCAGTTCTCCGGCATCTGGGCGTTGCCCTGCTCGTCGACCATCAGGCCGGGGCCGAACAGCGTGACGTTCTGGCGCGCGGCGCCGGCGCCGGCCCACTGGTTCGTGAAGCCCCACTGCACGGTCTGCGAGGGGTCGAACTCCGGCTGGGTGGCGTCGTAGCCGTTGGCGTCGACGGTGAGGCGCCTGGCCACCTCGGTCAGCGTGTCGACGTCCCACGGGACCTCCTGCCCGTCCAGGTGGTACGGCGCGCCGATCTCGCTGGGCGGGTACTCGAGCCCGGCCTCGTCGAACAGCGCCGGCCGGTAGTAGAGGAAGGCGGGGAAGCTCGCGAACGGTATGCCGATGAGCCCGTCGGCGGTGCGCTGGTTGTCCACGGCCGCCTCGGGGAACTGGCTCAGGTCGTAACCGTCCGCCTCGATCAGGGGCTCGAGGTCGAGGAAGTTCCCGGCGAAGGCGGCCGAGCCGGCGCCGCCCACAGGACCCACGATGTCGGGCGCCTCGCCGGTGGCGATGAGCGTCGATAGGGTGGTGACCGAGACCTCGTTCGTGACGTAGACGATCTCGAGCTGGATGTCGTCGTGGGTGGCGTTGAAGCGTTCCACGATCGCGTCCTGCGCGGCCTTCTGCTCGGGCTGCGCGCCGGCGCCGAGGCCGACGAACCAGGTGATGGTCACCGGCTGGGCCAGGGCCGCCCCCGCCAGCAACGCCGTCAGTACTGCTGCCAGTCTCCTGCCCATCTCACACGTCCTTCCCGGCGGTCACCTGACCGCCACCAGCGGGTGTTCGTAGGGGTGGGAGCGCCTCCCCCCGGCCTCGGGGGTCGAGGTGGGGAACGGCGCCAAGAGCTCCTGGAGCGGGAGCGTGGCCACGCCGCGGGCGACGGCGTCGGCGCCCAGGTCGGCGGTGAGCAGCCTGGCGCTCGAGGGTATGAGGGGCGAGCGGAGGCGCGGCAGGCGGGCCTCGAGACGGGCGACGAGAGCGTCGACGAGAGGCCTCTCCCAGGCGCCGCCCACGACCACGGCCTCGGGGTCGAGGAGGTACTCGGCGGCGACGAGCGCGGGCGCGAGGCCGTCCGCGGCCCGGTCGAGCCACTCGAGGACCAGCGGCTCGCCACGCTCGAGGAGCCTGGCGAGGTCGCCGTAGCTGGCCGCCTCGACGCCGGCGTCGGCGAGGCGCTGGTAGAGGCGGAACATGTCGAAGCGGCGCCCGAGGTGGTCGGCGGAGGCCCCCGGCTGCGCGGGCAGGTAGCCGAGCTCGCCGGCGTTGCCCTGCCAGCCGCGCACGGCCCGGCCGCCGACGACGATCGCGCCGCCCAGGCCGACGCCGAGGAAGCAGTAGAAGTACGAGGAGAGGCCGGCGCCGACGCCGTAGTAGCCCTCGCCGAGGGCCGCCGCCGTGGCGTTGTTCTCGAGGAAGACGGGAGGCGAGAGGCGCTTGGACAGCAGCGCCCGCACCGAGACGCTCTCCCAGCCGGGGAAGCCCTCCGGGTTGATGACGTTGTCCACGGCGCCGTCCGAGATGCGGAGGGGCCCTGGGAAGCCGATGCCGACGCCCCACAGGCGGCGCGGGTCGACCTCGTCGGCGAGCTCCTCCACGGCCGCGACGACCAGGTCGACGGCCTCGTCGGGGCTGGGGAAGCCGCGCTCGACGTGCACGCGAGCGCGCACCTCGCCTGACAGGTCGATCAGCAGGCCGGTGAGGTGGCCGCGGTCGAGGTCGAGGCCGATGCTGTAGGCGCCGCCCTCGCGCACCGAGAGCAGGGTGGGGGAGCGCCCGCGCGCGCCCTGGCGCTGGCCGCTCTCGCGCACCAGGCCGCGGGCGATCAGCTCGCCGACCAGGTTGCTCACGGTCTGCGGGGTGAGGCCGGACCGCTTCGCGACGTCGGCGCGCGACAGCGGGCCGTGCAGCCTCAAGGTCTCGAGCACGGTGCGCAGGTTGTGGACCCGCGCGTGCTCCAGGTTCGTGCCTTTGAGCACCAGAGCCTCCGTCCGAGCCGGCGACGGCCGCGGCGGATGAGAAGGATGGTTTATTTCATCAAATTGATTGCGAAATGTCAACCGCGCGCTCGTCGGCCTCGAGGGCCTGGTCGGGCACGTGCGCGCCGGGGGCGCGGCCGCCGTTATAGGCTTGGCGCTCTGGAGGTCAGGGGTGGCGCTGGCCAGCACGACGTTCGACCGCACGGGCCCCGGGGAGTTCGCCGTCGCCGGCGCGTACCGCTACGACAGGCGCTCGCCCCTGCGCTGGGTCGTGTCGCACCTGCTGCGCTACTGGCACCTCCTCGGCGTCTTCGTCGTCGGGGCGGTGGGGAACTCTGTGCTGTTCTCGGCGGTGCCCCGCCTGACCGGTCGGGCCTTCGACGTCGTGCTGGGCGGCGCCGGCGCCGAGGCCCTGGCGCGGGCGTCGCTGGCGATCCTCGGCGTCGTGGCGCTGCGGGCGCTGACCGACATCGGCCAGGCGTTCTCGATCGAGACGCTGGGACAGCGCCTCGAGCGCGACGCGCGCGACGAGCTCTACCAGGCCCTGCTGGGCAAGAGCCAGACGTTCCACAACAGGCAGCGGGTCGGCGACCTCATGGCCAGGGCCGCGAACGACGTCAGGCAGCTCAACCCGATGATGAACCCCGGCGTCTCGCTGATCACCGAGTCGGGCCTGAGCCTCGTCGTGCCGCTCGTGTTCATAGCGACGATCGACCCGCGGCTGCTGGTCGCGCCCCTCTGCTTCGTCGCCGCGTTCGGCTTCGCCCTGAGGTCGTACATGCGCCAGCTCAACCCCGTCGTGGGCGAGCTGCGCGGACGCTTCGGTGTGCTCAACGCCGGCCTGAACGAGACGATCACGGGCATCGAGGTCGTGAAGTCCACGGTGCAGGAGCCGCAGGAGAAGGAGAAGTTCGAGCGCAACGCCCGCACGGTCCGGGACCTCTACGTCCGCCAGGGCCTCGTGCAGGCCCGCTACCTGCCGCTGCTGCTGATCGGCGTGGCCATCGCCGGCGCCTTCGCCCACGGCGTCACGCTCCTCGGCGCCGGACAGATCACCACGGGCGAGCTCGTCGCCTACATGGGGCTGATGGGCGCCCTGCGCTTCCCCGCGTTCATCTCGATCTTCACGTTCTCGCTGGTCCAGATGGGCCTGGCCGGCGCGAAGCGCATCCTCGAGCTGATCAACGCCGAGGTCGACATGGACCGCAACGAGTCCGGCTACGCCGGCAAGATCCGCGGCGCGATCGAGTTCAGGGACGTCTCGTTCGCCTACGAGGGGTCCGACGAGGGCAAGGAGGCCCTCACCGGCGTGAGCTTCCGCGTCGAGCCGGGCCAGACCGTGGCGATCGTGGGCCAGACGGGCTCGGGCAAGAGCACGATCACGAAGCTCGTGAACCGCATCTACGACGTCTCGTCTGGCAGCATCCTCGTCGACGGCGTCGACGTCCGCGAGTGGGACCTCGACGCCCTCAGGTCGCAGGTCTCGGTGATCGAGCAGGACGTCTTCCTCTTCTCCAGGTCGATCGCGGAGAACATCGGCTTCGGCCTGGGCACGGTGGCCACGCGCGAGAACGTCGTCGCGGCGGCCAAGGCCGCGCAGGCGCACGACTTCATCACGGCCCTGCACGACGGCTACGAGACCGTCATCGGCGAGCGCGGCGTCACGCTCTCGGGCGGCCAGCGCCAGCGCCTGGCGATCGCCAGGGCCCTCCTCACGGACCCCCGCATCCTCGTCCTCGACGACTCGACCTCCGCCGTCGACAGCGCCACCGAGGACCAGATCCAGCGGGCGATCAACAGGGTCAAGGGCGGCCGCACCACGCTGATGATCACCCACAGGCTCTCGCAGATCAGGAAGGCCGACCTCGTGCTCGTCGTGCACGGCGGCCGCCTCGTCGACCAGGGCACGCACGAGGAGCTCATGCGCCGCGACCACCTCTACCGCCGGATCTTCGCGAGGTACGACTGATGGGCTTCATCATGGACGGCCTCGCGGCCGAGGCGTACGACCGCGAGTACAGCGACAGGCAGCTCCTCGGGCGCATCGCCTCCTACTTCAGGCCCTACCTCTGGGCGATGCTCGTCGCCGGCCTGGCCGTGTTCTTCGTCGCGGCGCTCGACGCGCTGCTGCCGGTCATCGTCTCGGTCGCGATCGACAGGCTCGAGGGCGGCGTGGCCTCCGGCGAGCTGTGGTCCCGCGCGGGCGGGCTGATCGCGGCGTTCCTCGGCGCCGCGGTGCTCTCGTGGTCCTTCAACTACGTGCGGCAGTGGCTCTCGGCCCGGGCCGTGGGCGACGTGGTGCTCAAGCTGCGGCGCGACGCCTTCGACGCCGTCATGGCGCGCGACCTCTCGTTCTACGACGAGTTCTCCACCGGCCGCGTGGTGAGCCGCGTGACCTCCGACACCCAGGACTTCTCGCAGGTCGTCACGCTGACGCTGAACCTCGTCAGCCAGGTGCTGCAGGTGGGGATCCTCTTCGGGGTGCTCGTCTACGTCGACGGCCGGCTGGCGCTGCTGGCGTTCGCCATAGCGCCCGTCGTCGTGGCCGTGGCGCTGGCCTTCAGGCGCATCGCCAGGCGCGTGACCCAGCAGGCCAGGCGCGTGCTCGCCGAGGTCAACGCGAACGTGCAGGAGTCGCTGACGGGCATCGCGGTCGCCAAGGCGTTCCGGCAGGAGCAGGCGGTCTACGAGCGCTTCGGCGGCGTCAACCGCCAGTCCTACCGCCTCAACCTGCTGCAGGGCCTCACGTTCTCGGCGATCTTCCCGGTGCTCGGCGTGATCTCCGGCATCGGCACCGCGCTGATCGTCTACTTCGGCGGCACCAGGGTCCTGGGCGGCGCGATCACGCCCGGCCAGTGGTTCCTGTTCGTCGAGGCGCTGGCGCTGATCTGGTTCCCGCTCACCAGCATCGCCTCGTTCTGGAGCCAGTTCCAGCTCGGGCTCTCGGCCAGCGAGCGCGTCTTCGCCCTCATCGACGCCGAGCCGCGCGTGCGCCAGGTGGGCGCGCGCGACCCCGGCCGCCTGGCGGGGCGCATCGAGTTCCGCGGCGTGGACTTCCGCTACAAGGAGCACGAGCCCGTGCTCGAGGGCTTCGACCTCGTCATCGAGGCCGGGGAGACCGTCGCGCTCGTCGGCCACACCGGCGCGGGCAAGTCGTCGATCGGCAAGCTCATCGCGCGCTTCTACGAGTTCCAGGGCGGGAGCATCCTCGTCGACGGCGTCGACGTCCGCGAGCTCGACCTCGCCGCCTACAGGAGGCAGCTCGGCATCGTCCAGCAGACGCCCTTCCTGTTCTCCGGCACGGTGCGCGACAACGTCCGCTACGCCAGGCCCGAGGCGAGCGACGACGAGGTCGTGCGCGCCGCGCGCCGCATCGGCGGCGGCGACTGGCTCGAGGCCCTGCCCAACGGGCTCGACACCGACGTCGGCGAGGGCGGCCGCGCCGTCTCGATGGGCCAGCGGCAGCTCATCGCGATGGCCCGCGTCCTGCTGCAGGACCCGAGCATCCTGATCCTCGATGAGGCCACGGCCAGCGTCGACCCGCTCACCGAGGCGCAGATCCAGGAGGGGCTCGAGGTCGTGCTCTCGGACCGCACCTCGATCGTCATCGCCCACCGCCTGTCCACGATCAAGGGCGCCGACCGCATCCTCGTGCTGCGCGAGGGCGAGGTCATCGAGGAGGGCACGCACGACGCGCTGATGGCGCGCGGCGGCCACTACGCCGAGCTCTACCAGACGTACTTCCGGCATCAGTCCCCGGACTACGACCCACTGGCGGCGCCCTAGTCCCGCTCGGCGCGCTCGCCGGAAGGGCCGCCCGCGCCCTGTGGTACGGGTACGTGCGCTCGCGGGTGGGCCGCCCGCGCCCTCGCCGCGCGGCCCGGAGCCGAGCCGCGGCAGCCGCCGCGCTTGGCCCGCCTCCCGCGGGCGACGTGGACGCCTCAGCGGCGCAGCGCCTCGACGGTCGCGACGAGGTGCCCGATGCGCCCGGCCATGCGCCGCGCCAGCCAGGCGTAGACCGCGGCGGCGGCGCGCGGGTCCTCGCGCCCCATGCGCTCGAGGGCGTCCCGCGTCAGGCGGTAGACGACCGAGGGCTCGTCGGCGCGCACGGTCGCGCCGCGTCCGGCGCCGGTGAGAAGCCCGACCTCGCCCACGGCGTGTCCCTGGCCCATCGTCTCGAGGCGCTCCGGCTCGGCGCCGCCCAGCGACCGCAGGGTCGAGAGGCGCCCCGACGCGACGAGGTAGAGCGCGCCGGCCTCGTCGCCCTGCGCGAACAGGCGCTGGCCCGCCGCCAGCTCGACGCGCTGCAGGTACGGCTCCAGCGCGACGGTCTCCAGGCCGGAGCCGGCCAGCAGGTCGGCGAGCGCGGCCTCGGGGCCGCCGGCGTCGTCCGCCGCGGGCAGAGCGGCGGCCGCCAGCACCCCAGCCTCGCGCTCCTCCAGAGCCGCGTCCACGGTCGGGAACCGCCGCAACCCGGCGGCGTCGCCGCCGGCGCGGTCGATCGCCGCGGCGACGGACGCGGGCGCCTCGGCCAGCCAGAGTCGGCAGCCCTGCGCCTCGGCGCGCCGGTGGAGCGTCCGCAGCGCCATCAGGCCGCTGGCGTCGATGCCCGTGACCCGACCGAGGTCGAGGACGACCGTGTCGACGCGGCGCTCGCGCCACGCGGCCTCCACCCGCTCCAGGACGCGCGAGGTGGTGCCGAAGAACAGGAAGCCCTGGAGCTGCAGCACGAGCAGGCCGTCAGCGGCGGCGGCCAGGGCCGCCTCCTCGGCGGGCGAGCGGCGCACGCGGCTCCTCAGCTCGGCGCCGCCGGCGGCGTACCTGACGGGGTCGATGCGCCCGTAGCTGACTACGAACAGCAGCACGGTCAGCACTAGGCCGAGGGCGACGCCCTGCAGGAACCCCACCAGGGCGATGACGAGGAGGATCGCGAGGACGATCGCGTACTCCAGGGTCGCCAGGCGCCGCCGCTCGGTGACGAGCCAGTCGTAGAGGAACTCCAGGCCGAGGTACGACACCACGGCGCCGATCACCGCCCGGGGCAGGTACCCCACGGCGGTGCCGCCGAAGAGGAGGGCCGCCAGCACCAGCGCCGCGGCGATCAGCACCGACGCGCGCGTGCCGCGCCCGGCGCGGCGGTTCAGCTCGGTCAGCGAGATCACGTGGTAACCGACCAGCCCGCCGAACGAGCCGGCCACGAGGTTGCCGAAGCCCGCCGCCCGCAGCTGCCTGTCGAGGTCGACGCGCCCGCCGGCCTGCAGCTCGGCGGCCGTGACGTTGAGCAGCGTGGCCACGAGCGCCAGCACGGGCACCGCGGCCAGGGCCGGGAGCTGGGAGGCCAGCAGCGGCCAGTCGACGTCGGCCAGCATCGACGGCCGGAAGGGCAGCAGCAGGCCGCGCCCGCCGGTGCCCTCGAGCAGCAGGCCGGACGCGCGCCAGGTCGCCAGGTCGGCGCCGGAGACGGCCAGGACCAGGTAGAAGGCCCCGACCGCCGAGGCCACGACGAGGGGGAAGGCCACGGGCGAGCGCACGCGCCGCATCAGCACCAGGAGGAGGACGGCCAGCGCCAGGCCGGGGGCGACCCTGTACCACCAGCCGGGCCCGAAGGCGGTGCCGAGGTGGGCGAGGTCCACGTGCCGGCCGGTCATCACGCTGACGCCGCCGAGGAGCAGCAGCCAGCCGGTGCCGGCGAGGAAGCCCCCCATCACCGGGTAGGGGAGGAAGCGCACCAGCGCCCCCAGGCGCAGCCAGCCGACGGTGATGAAGGCGAGGCCCGTGGCGAGCGTCGTGAGCCCGGAGAGCGCGGCCACGGTGGCGAAGCTCGCCGCGGGCGCGCCGGCCAGCGCGCCGCCGGCGCCGACGGCGGCGGCCGCGGCGGCGACGATCGCGGCCGGCGTGTCCTGCGTGGAGGCGACGGCCCCGGGCAGCGAGCCCAGGAGGGCCACGGCCGTCATGACCACGAAGCCGCTGGCCAGCGCCAGGCCGACGCCGGCGGCCGTGTGCTCGGGACCGGCGGCGCCGAAGACCAGCGTGCCCACCGACACCGAGATCGTGAAGGCTACGGCCGCGACGACCACCGCCGCGCCGAGGTCGGTGAGCAGGCCCGCCGCCCGCGCTCGCACGGCCCGCGGACCCGCGGGCGCGTGCGACAGGTCGCTCGTCACCTCAGGCTCAGCCTCCGCAGAGGCTCACTAGCGCGCTGTCACCGCCCGCCGCGAACCCCGGCAGCAGCGGCAGCTCGTCCAGGTCCTGGACGGCCAGCGCGGCGGGGGAGCCCACGGGGTCGGCGGGGTCGCCGCCCGCGCACACCGGCTGCTGCGCCTGCTGGTCGAGGGCCGCGAACGACGCGACGACCGGTGCGGCGAAGGAGGTGCCCGCCAGCGCCAGGCCGAGCCGGCCCTGCGTGCGGACCACGACGAGGTCGCCGGGCGCGAGCACCGCGGCGGCGTTCGAGAAGTCCGACGCCGTGGCCACCAGGGCACCGCCGTCCACCCCCTGCGAGCCGACGCTCACGACGCCGGCGAGGGCGGCGGGGAAGAGCGGGAAGCCCTGGCCGTAGTTGCCAGAGGCCGCGACGAACACGACGGAGTCGAGACCCGTGCCGCAGGTCGCGCCGCCCGTGGGCGGGCAGGCGAGGGCGGCGAAGAAGGGGTCTGAGGCCAGCTCCACGGGCAGGTGCAGCTCCTCGGCGAGCTCGTCGGCGGTCGCGCCCGAGACGCCGTTGAGCCCCAGCAGGGCCGCCACGTACTCGTCGAACGTGACCTCCTCCGACCGAGCGAAGTCCTCGAGGACGCCGCAGGGCACCACGCCGAAGCTCATGTTCACGACGACCCGCTGGAAGCCGAGCCCCCGCGCCGTCGTCAGCGCGTCCTCGAGGGCGCGGGCGGCCTCGTCGGTGTCGATGTCCCCAGCGGCCGAGCGCGCGTCGACGGCCTGCACGCGTACCCGCGGCCCCTCGCCGTAGGAGGAGAACTCCACGTAGGGCGCGCCGCCCAGGCTCGCCTCGGTCCCCGCGACGCCGTCGCCGAGCGCGGCGGTGAGCAGCGCGACCACCTCGTGGAGCACGATCGCGCCGTGGCTGATCCTGCCGTCAGCGGCGAGCGCCGCCAGCGCCTCGTCGCTCAGGGCCGCGAGGTCGCGGTCGGTGAGAGCGAAGGGGAGGTCGTAGACGCCGCCGAAGTCGTCGAGGACGACGAGCATGACGTCGTGCTCCGCCGCGCCGAGGCCCTGGAAGGCGTCGACGACGTCCTGGACGCTGAGTGCCTCGCTCTCCAGCGCGCCGACGCTGGCCACGAACAGCCCGCCGGCGCCGACGGCCTGGAGGCCGGCGCCCACGGCCTGGAGGCCCGCGCCGACGGCCTGCAGCCCCTGGCCGGGCAGCGACACCTCGCTGGCCGGGCAGTTGCCGTGCTCGACGTCGAGGCCGCCCTGGCCGGACAGCTCCGCCAGGCCCTCGATCGACTCGGGGACCAGGACCTTGAACCTCACCGTGAACGAGCCTCCGGAGGGGACCGTGATCAGCGGCTCGCTGTCGCCGCCGCCGCGGCCGGGCCCGCCCCGCTCGACGATCCGCACGTCGAGGAAGCCGAGGCACTCGCCGGCCGCCTCGCCGCAGACGGGAGAACCGCCCGAGCCGGGCATGCGTATCTCGAGGCGCACGCGCTCGGCGACGTTCGGGTCGAGCACGGGCCAGGTGAGCGTGTAGGTGTCGCCGGCGAACGTTACGCCGCCCAACGCGGTGCCGAGCACGGGGCCGAGGGGCTCGCCCACGGCCTCCCCGTCGCCGGGCGCCAGGGCGAACGCGGCGACCTCGAGGGGCATGCCCACGACGAACTCGCCCCTGGGGTTGGCCGCGCCCACGGGGGGCAGGAAGCGGGCGCGCAGCGACTCGTCGGGCTTGAAGCCCGCGAGGTCCACGCCCTCCTCGATGGCCTCCTTGAGGCGCTCGGCCGCCGGGTCGACCGTCGCGGTCTGGCAGGCGGTCGACGCCAGCATGACGGCCACCGCCACGACCACGAGGCGCGCGGTGGCGCGCGTTCCGCTCCTGCTATCCGACATCCCAGACCTCCCCCGACGGCGGCCCGCGCGGCGGGCCCAGCGGCGCCCGCCTCAGGGAGCGAGCGCTGAAGCCGTCGGGCAGGCTGCGATGATAGTTTCGCGCGGCGCGTTCCCCGCCGCAGCGCTCACAGCGCCAGGCCCGCGTCGCCTGTTATGGCCCGCTGTCCCAGGGCCAGCGCGACGATGCCGGCGAAGGCCAGCGACCCGGCCTCCCTCTCCGCCGCCGCCCACGCCTCGTCACCGGCGGCGGCCACGGCCGACGCCTTCACCTCGTCGAGCGTGCGCCTCACGTCCTGGTCGGGCGCGGCGCCTATCGAGGCCAGCAGGGCCTCGGCGCAGGCGCACAGCCTGAGCGCCTCGGCGGGGTCGGGGCTCACGGCCGCGAGGCCGACGAGCGCCGTCGCCGCCTCGCGCCGGTTGTCGATGGCGTGGGCGTGGTCGAGGCTGCGCTGGTAGAGGGAGCGCGCGGCCGCGGGGTCGCCGCGCCGCCTGGCGAGGTCGCCGAGGTTGTTGAGGCTTACCGCCATCCCCAGCCTGTCGCCGAGGCTCGTGCGCGAGGCCAGGCTCTGCTCGTAGAGGCTCTCGGCCTCCTGCAGGTCGCCGCGCTGCGCGGCCATGAAGCCGAGGTTGTTCAGGGCCACGGCCGTGCCGGCCACGTCCCCCAGGCGCCGCCTTATCGCCAGGCTGTCGCGGAGCAGCTCCTCGGCCTCGGCGTCGCGCCCGTCGTCGGCCGCGATGATCGCGAGGTTGTTGAGGGCGTTCGCCAGCCCGAGCTCGTCGTTCGCCGCGCGCCTGACCTCGAGGCTGGAGGTGAAGAGGCGCTCGGCCTCCTCCTTCTGGCCGCGGTAGAGCGCGACGCTCGCCAGGCCGTGCAGCGCCCTGGCGCGCGCCGGGTCGTCGCCGAGCTCGGCCGCCACCGACAGCGCCTCCCTGAGCATCGCCGTGGCCTCGGCGTAAGCGCCGAGGTGCCACAGCACGTTGCCTCCCAGCGCCAGCAGCGCCTTGACCAGCTCCTCGCGGGCGCCGAGCCGGCGCGCGGCGCGCACGGCCTCCTCGAGCCAGCTCCTCGCGCCGGTGTGGTCCCCCTGGCGCTCGTAGAGCTCGCCGAGTAGGCGCCGCGCCGTCGTCTCGGCCAGCTCGTCCCCGGCGGCCACGGCGACCGCCAGCGCCTGACGCAGCCGCGCGTCGGCGCCGGCGTGGTCCCCGGCGAACGCCTCCACCTCGCCCATCGCCAGCAGCGCCGGCAGCGCCTCCGGCCCGCTCACGACCGTCAGCAGGCGCTCGAGGTACCCGGTGGCGGCCTCGGTGGCGTAGTTCGCCTTCGCCGCCATCCCGGCCTTCCACAGGTACTCGCGGCGCTTCGCGATCGCGTCCGACCTGTCGTAGTGGAAGGCGAGCTCGTCGAGGTGCGGGTCGGCGGGGCTGGCCACGCGCTCCTCGACGTGACGCGCCACGCGCCCGTGCAGCTCGAGCTTGAGGCTGTGGGGCAGGCTCTCGTAGGCGGCCTCGTGCGTGATCGCGTGGTCGAAGCGGTAGGCGGGGGGCTCCTCGCTGACCGGCACGGCCACGCCGGCGCGCGACGCGGCGGCGACGTCGGCCGCCACGGACGGGGCCGGCCGCTCGGGGCGGCACGCCTGCAGCCACGGCACCGGGAACTCGCGGCCTATCACGCTGGCGACCTTGAGGCTCGCCTGCTCCTGCTCGCCGAGGCGGTCGAGGCGCGCCAGGGCGAGGGCGTGCAGCGTCTGGGGCAGCGCCGCGTCCCCCGACCGGCCGATGTCGCCGGCGTTCTCGACGAGCTCGTCCACGAGGGCGCAGACGAAGAGCGGGTTCCCCTCGGCGCGCTCGAGCAGGCGGGCGAGCAGGGCGTCGCCGACCCAGCCCGCGCCCCGCGACTCCAGCCGGGCCCGCGCCAGCTCCTCGGCCTCGCCCGCGCTCAAGGGGCCGAGCAGCACCTGGGCGGCGCCGGGCAGCACCGACGCGCGCGAGCGCGACGCGCCCGACGTGGGGCGCGCCGCCGTGACGAGGGCGGCCGGCACGTCGGGCAGGTGCCGGGCCCACGCCTCGAGCAGCTCGCCGGACAGCGCGTCGGCGGCGTGCAGGTCCTCGAGCACGACGACGAGCGTGCGCCCGAGGCCGGCCAGGCGCCGCGCGTGGGCGTTCAGCAGCGACACGAGGAGCTCGAGCCGCGACGCCGGGCGCAGCTCGGGCCCGAGGGACGCGACGAGGTCGTTCTCCTCGATCACGAGGTCGAGCACGGGCGCGAGCAGCGGCGCGCGCGGCGCCAGCTCCGGGTCGACCCTGGCCACGGCGCCGGCGACGGCCGCCGCCCGCGCGGCGGCCGGGGCGTCGCGGTCCAGGCCCAGGAGGTCCGCGAACACCGTCGACCAGACGCGGTAAGGTGCCTCGCCGGCGAAGGGCTGCGAGGCGCCGGAGAGCACCTCGAGGTCGCGGGCGCCGGCGGCCTGGAGGGCGGCCGCCACGAGGTGCGACTTGCCCATGCCCGCCTCGGCGGTGAGCTGCACGGCCTGGCCGCGGCCGAAGCGGGCGCTCATCACGGCCTCGACGAGCACGGCCAGCTCGGCCCCGCGGCCGACGACGGGCTGGCGACCCGCCGTCGACGGCACGATCACGGTCGTGCGCCCCTCGGCGGCGATGAGCTCCCAGACCGGCACGGGCTCGGCAGCGCCCTTCACGGGCACGGTCGCCACCTGGCGGAGCTGGAAGGCGTCGGAGCAGGCGCGCGCGAAGGCCGGGCTGGCGTAGGCCGCGCCCGACGGGGCCAGCGTCATCATGCGGGCCGCCATGTTCGTCTCCGGTCCCAGGGCGCCGTAGGTGCGGCGCGACCGCCCGCCGTAGGCGCCGGTGCGGGCCGTGCCGTAGCCGAGGCCGACGCTGACGGCCGCGAGGTAGGGGAAGCGCCCGGCCGCGCGACGGAGCCGCAGACCGGCGGCGGCGCAGCGGTGGGCGTCGTCGCCGAACGAGACGGGGGCGCCGAAGGCCGCGTAGAGGTAGGTGCCCTTGTCGCCGGTGGTGAGCTGCACTACCGCCCCGCCGAGGCGCCCGACCTCCGCCTGCACCCACCGCACGAGCTCGTCGAGCTTGTCGCCGGCCTCGGGGTCGCCGTCGAAGTCGATGCCGGCGAAGCGCATGAACAGCGCCGCGACCGGCCTCAGCTCGGTGAGGAACTCGCCCTGGCCCTCCGCGAGGCGCCGCCTGACGGTGGGCAGCACCCAGGGGGCGAGGCGCGCCTCGTCGAGGGGCGCCGCGGGAGCGCCCGCCGGCTCTTCGGCGCGCTCGCCGACCGGCAGGGGCAGGGCGAGGCGGAAGCCGCCGTGGCCGTCGCCGGTGTCCCGCCGCTCGGCCCGCACGCGCGGGTCCAGGGACCTCATGACGTTGGGGCCGACCACGACCTCGCCCTGCCCCGCCGCGGCGCTGAGGCGCTCGAGCCTGTTCACGGTCTCGCCCGCCACGACGTCGATGAGCTGCACCGCCGGGTCGCCGACCACGTAGCGGCTCACGGGCCCCGCCGTGACGGCGACCCGCAGGCTGAGGCTGACGCGCTCGCCCGCCAGCCCCTCGACGACGACGTCCGCGAACGGCTCCATCGCGGTCTGCATGCAGCCCGCGGCGCGGGCCGCCGAGCGGCCGTCGTCGCCGGGGAAGTAGGCCAGGACCGCGTCGCCGCTGAAGCCGATCACGCTGCCGCCGCCGCGCGTCACCTCCGCGACGAGCGCGTCGTAGAGGCGGTTGAGGTGGCGTGCGACCTCCTCGGCGCCGCGCCGCCGGCCGAGGGCGGCGACGAGCCGGGCGGTGAGGGCCGTGAAGCCGGAGACGTCGGCGAACAGCACGGCGCCCCGTCCGCGCCCCCGCGGTCCCGGGTCGGACCCCGGTCCCCGGCGGTCCTCGGGCACGTACGCGCCGAGGGCCTCGGCCACCGAAGCGCGGCTGGCAGCCCCTGTGTTCACGACTCCCGGGCATAGTACATCCGCGGGGCTTCGCTCCCGCCGCGCCCTCGTGCGAACATCTGCTGGTGCTGCTAGGCGTCCTCCTCGGCTTCGCTCCCGGCTCCGCGATCGGCATCGGCCGCTTCGGCTACGGCCTCGTCCTGCCCCTCATGCAGGCCGACCTCGGCCTCACGCTGGCCCAGGCGGGGCTGGTGGGCAGCGCCAACACCGGCGGCTACCTGCTGGGCGCCGTGGCCAGTCACGCCGTGCTCGGCCGTGTCGGCTACCGGCGCGGCGTCTACGCCAGCCTGTTCCTGCAGGCCGCGACCGTCCTGGCGCTGTGGCTCGGACCGCCCTACTGGCTCCTCCTGGCCCTGAGGCTGGCCCAGGGCGTGCTCGGCGCCCTCGTGTTCGTGGGCGGCGCGGCGCTGCTGCTGTCCAGCGGGGCGCGCGCCACGGCCATGGGCCTCTACTTCGGCGGCATGGGCGCCGGCCTGGTGCTCTCGACGCTGGCGCTCCCCTTCGGTGACGGCTGGCGGACCTCCTGGGGCCTGCTCGGCCTGGCGGCGCTGGCCATGGCGCTGGTCGCGCTGCCGGCGGCGCCGCGCCTGCGGGAGCCGCCGCCGCGCCGGCCCGAGGAGGGCGGAGGCCTGGGCGGTCTCGCGCCGGCGCTCGCCGCCTACGCGCTCTACGGCGCCGGCTACATCGGCTACATGACGTTCGTCACCAGCGGCCTGCGGGCGCCGTTGGCGCAGTTCTGGGTCGTCCTCGGCGTCGGGGCGGCCCTGACCGGCGTCGCCTGGGGGCCGGTGATCGACAGGCTGGGCGGCGCGCCGGGGCTGCGCCTCGTGCTGCTGGTCCTCGCCGTCAGCAGCCTCGCGCCGCTGCTGGCGGCCGCGCCGTACGCGTCGGCGCTGCTCTTCGGCGTGAGCTTCCTCGGGGTGATCACGGCCCTGACGACGCTGTTCCGCGAGCGCCTGCCGGCGGGGGAGTGGGCGCGGGCCATGGGCCTCTCGACGGCCGCCTTCGCCACGGGACAGGCCCTCGGACCGGCGCTGAGCGGTGTCGTCGGCGACGCCCTCGGCGGCGTCGGCGCGGCGCTGTGGTCGGCCACGGCGCTGCTGGCGGCGTCGCTGCTGCTGTCGTTCGTGCCGCTGCGGGCGCCCGTTAGGTCGTGATGGCGCGCCGACCGGCGCCGGTCCGCCGGGCGGCGCGGGCCTCGCGGCGCGCCCGCGCTCAGGTCGTGATGCCGCGCTCGCGCGCCCATACCACGGCCTCCGCGCGCGAGTGGACGTCGATCTTCGCGTAGATGTTCGCGAGGTGGTTGCGGACCGTACGCGGCGTGATCGCGAGCTCGGCGGCGATCTCGTCGTTCGTCATGCCCTGCGAGATGCGGGCGAGCACCTGACGCTCGCGCTCGCTGAGGAGCTCGACGCTGGTGTGGTCCTCCGGCCGCCCCTGGACCAGCGCCAGGCGCTCGACGAGGCGCCGGCTGAACCAGGTCGTGTCGGTCATGACCTCCTTGATCGCCCGCATCAGCTCCTCCTGGGAGCGCTTCTGCTCCGACACGTCGAGGAAGAGCTGGAGCCAGCCGTAGCCGTCGTCGAGCCTGACCCTGTCGCCGGAGGCCAGCACGTCGCGCAGCGCGCCGTCCTGGCAGCGCAGCCTGACCTCGACGCCCTCGAAGCGGGCGCCGGCGGCCACGGTGGCCTCCATGAGCTCGCGGTCGGGACGCGAGGCCCAGAGGCCGAGCTCCCGCGTCGTCTTGCCGACGGCGAGCTCCGGCCCGTAGCCGGTGAGGCGCGTGAAGGCCCTGTTCACGTCGAGGACCCGGCCCTCGCCCTCGGCCGTGATGAAGGCGGCGACCGGGCTGACCTCGAACGCCTGCTGGAAGCGAAGCTGGCTGCGCCTCAGCTCCTCGGTGCGCTGGCTCACCTGCCGCTCCAGCTCCTGGTTCATCCGCTCGAGCTTGCGGTTCGCCCTCTCGAGGCTCAGGTTCACCCTGGCGAGCTCCTCCTGCGCGGCGCGGCGCTCGATGAGGTCGGCCGCCTGACGCGCCAGCACGTCGAGCAGCCGGAGCTTGCGCTCGGACGGCTCGTGCGGCCTGTCCCAGTACGTCGAGATCATGCCGACGACGTAGCCGTCGCGCGAGAGCAGCGGGGTCGACTGCCCGCTCCGCATGCCGCAGGCGAGCGAGACCTCGAGGTCGCGGGTGCCAGCCATGAGCGACGAGGTCTCCATGTCGGGGACCACCACGCGCCTCCCCGAGGCCAACGCGGCGGCGCAGGAGGTGCCGGCGTTGGCGGCGACGACGCTGAAGTGCACGCGGGCCTCGGGCGTGAAGCCGCGCGAGGCGAGGAGCTTGAGCTGCTGACGCTCGGAGTCGAGCATCTGGATGCTGCCGAAGCGCGCCCCCATGACGGAGACGGCGGCGTCGAGGAGCTGGCCGTAGAGCGACTGGATGTCGTCCTCCTCGATCAGCCGCAGCGACGCCTCCTGCAGGCGCCTGGCGTCGGCCAGCTCGCCCATCAGCTCCTGCCGCGACTCCCGCAGCGCCGCCGTCGCACGCGCGCGCTGCATCGCGGACCAGGTGCGCTCGGCGACCTCGGTCACCAGCATGACCTCGCCGTCCTGCCACCGGCGTGGCTGCGGCGCGGCCACGCTCAGGCACCAGATGGGGTTGCGGGGTCCCCGATGGAGAGGGACCGTGATGAACGAGGCGATGCCGACGGCGAGCAGCCCGCGTCGGCGGGCCTCGGGCAGCGCCTCGCGCGCGGCGACGTCGTCGACGACGTGGGGGCCGTCCTCTAGGGGGTTCATTAGCTCGGCGAACGCCGAGGGCCTGAAGGTACCCGCGGGGACCATCGCGCCCTGCACGGCGTGGCCGGGACCGAGGGTGTACGCGTCGCTGGCCTCGTCGAACTCGCCGACGAACGCCATGCCGGCGCCGAGCCGCTCGCACAGGAGGCGCGTGGCGAGCCGGCCGACCTCCTCCTCGTCCTCGAGCACGCGGAAGGCGTCGCTGAGCTCGAGCAGGAACTCGTGGCCGGGCCGCTCCTGCTCGGCCATCCGCCGGGCCGCGTCCCTCTCGACGACCACCGCCGCCAGCCTGGCGGCCGTCGCGACGAGCCGCCTCTCCCAGGGGGCCGCCTCGCGCTCCTCGGGGAAGCAGAAGTGGACCTCCCCGAGAAGCGAGCCGTCCGACGCGACGATCGGCTCGCCGTGGCAGTTCCGGCGCGGCCCGTGCTCGGCCTCGCCCGCGCCCTCCAGGCGCACGCTGGCCGTGGTACCGGGGCTCAGCCTGGTCACGGCGGCGCACAGCACGGCCAGGCAGTCGTCCAAGGGGCGCTCGCGGGAGGCGAGCTCGAGCATCTCGGCCTGCACCGCGAGGAGCTGGCGGTCGCGCTGCTCCTCGGTGACGTCGACGGTGACGCCCCACCCGCGGGCCGGCCGGCCGGCGCCGTCGCGGGCCAAGCGTCCGCGGACCGAGAGCCAGCGGGTCGCGCGGTCGTGCCACAGCACGCGCACGTCGAGGACCAGCGGCTCGCCGGACAGGGCGGCGTCCACGGCGGCGTCGAAGGCGGCGCGGTCGTCCTCCAGTACGTGGTCGCGGGCGGGCTCGCGGGACCAGGCCCCGTGGTCCTCCGCGGGGCCGAAGACGTCGCGGTGCGCGAGGTCGCCGGGAGCCTTCACGCGGCCCAGGTCGACCTCCCACTCCCACGCCCGTCGCCACGGCACGGGAGCGACGGCCCCCAGCCCTCGGGTCTCCACGCCACAGGGTACGGGACGGCGGGCGGCCACAGCGGTGCGCTGTGCGTCAGTCGCCCGGCGGTATACCGGATGGGTCTACCTAGCCGGCGCCCTCCCGGGCCGCCTCTCAGCGCACCTCGATCTTGCGGGCCTTCATCGCCTCCTTGGGCAGCGGGACCGTCACCTCCAGCACGCCGTCGGCGAAGCGGGCCGTCACCGCCTCCTCGTCGACGCCCTCGGGGAGCGGGATCACGCGCTCGAAGCGCCCGTAGCGCCGCTCGCTGCGGAGCACGCCCTCCTGCTCCTCCTCGTGCTCCATGCCGCGTTCCCCGGAGATGCGCAGCGCGCCGTCGAGCAGCTCGATGTCGATGTCCTCCCGCCGCAGGCCCGGGAGGTCCGCGGTGACCTGCAGGCCGTCGGCCGTGCGCCGCACCTCGACCTCCGGCAGCCACGTCCCGGCGAGGCCCGCCCAGCCGCGGCGGCCCGCCAGGAGCCCCGGCCCGGGCCAGAGGTCGCCCATCATCCTGTTCATGTCCTCGACCATCGAGCGCATGAGCGTGAAGGGGTCCCTGGCGTAGGCGCCCCGCATGCCCGGCATCGGAGCGTGCCGACGCGCCAGCTCGCCCCTCGAGCCGCCCCTGGCGGAGCGCCCCTCGCTGGAACCGCTGCCAGCCTTGCCCCTGTCGCTAACGTCGCCTCTTGCCATCCGGCGCCTCCCTCCGTCGACACCGGTATAGCGCCGGGCTCTTAGAGGAGCCTGTGTCTGCCGGGACGAACCCGGAGGAGGGTCGAGGGTGCGCGCCGCCGCCGAACGGCGCGCGGCCGGCCGGGTCCTTCGCGCGCCTCGCTCGTCCGGGGCCCCGGCGCCGGCGAGCCGGGCGCTGCGGCCGGCCTCACTCCGTCTGCGCGCGCTCCAGCGGCTCGTCGAGGACCGCGTGCAGGACCCGGGGCGCCTGGTGCACGTAGAGGCAGTAGACGGTGCTGCCGCGGAACGCCGCCGCCGTGTAGATCGCCTGGCCGGTCGGCCAGGTGGCGGCGACCGCCTCGGGGGTCTCGACGACGGCGACCTCGCTGGCGCCGAGCGAGCCGGCCACGCGCCGCACGCCCTCGGCCTGGGCGACGCCGGGCGGCAGCTCGCCGGTCACGTAGGTGAAGACCATGTCCGGGTGCAGGGGCGTGAGCAGGTCGACGTCCTGCACGACGTGGGTCTCGGCGCGGCAGCGCCGCTCCGCGACGTCGCTCACGTAGGTCCAGCCCAGGGCCCCGGGCTGGGGCTCGCGGGGCCTGACGAGATGGTGCTGCAGCAGGCCAGTGACCTCGTCGTCAGGGTGCTCGGCCATCTGCCGCCAGATGACCTCGGTGGCGGGGCGGTAGCGCCAGGGGTCGGCGCCGGCCCACAGCAGGGCGGAGACGAGGTCGGGGCGGTCGGCGCGGATCGCGTAGGCGAGAGGCGTCCAGTTGGCCGCGGTCACGTGGTTCGGGTCGGCGCCCGCCAGGAGGAGGGTGGGCACCAGGTGCGGCGCGTGCTCGATCGCGTACATGAGGGCGGTCTGCCCGTACTCGTCGGCGTACCAGACGAGGCGCTGGTCGCTCTGGAGGGCGTCGTGGACCGCGGTCACGTCGCCGGTCTTGACCAGGCGCAGGAACTCCTCGCCCGACATCGCCCCGGCGGAGGCGAGCAGCGCGAGGATGAGGGTCGCGAGGGCCTTGCGCACGGCGGCAGGCTAACCTCGTGGGCGTCGGCGCTCAGTATGGTCTCATCACATCTTCACGAAGAACGTGCCGGTGGGAACGGGGCGTTCTTCCCGTCGCCGACGTAAGGTCCGGCCCGGACGGGACGTTCTCGGACCACATCGTGTGAAGTTTCGCGCTCGCGCACCCCGGGGCTCGCCCCTTCCGCTCGCGCCCGCCGCGTGCCTCGCTCAGGCGGCGGCCGCCGTGCGTACCGGCGCGACGTCGCTGCCCTGCAGCGCGTCGTGCCAGGCGTCCTGGCGGTTCGTGAGGCCGGTGATCACGAGCACGAGCAGCACCGCCGCCGCGGCGGCGAGGACGTCGTTGGCCTGGGCGAGCAGGTTGCCCCAGACGTAGTCGTCGACCCTGACCGGGTCCCGGAGGAGCAGCCCGACGGCGCGACCGGTGGCCAGGTAGCCCAGCCAGCACGCCCACCAGGCCTTCAGGAGGGTCGGCACGGGCTGGGCGCGCCAGTCGGCGGGGTCCTGGCTGGCGCGCCAGGTCTCCGACATCGCCCGGAACGGCAGCCACAGGTAGGCGACGGGCACGAAGAACCAGGCCACGGCCGCGAACGGCGAGAACGCCATGTCGGTCGCGCCGATCGCCCTCGCGCCGACCTTGGCCAGGTAGGCCCAGGCGGCCACCGCCGGCACGCAGAGGAGGAACGCGAGCGTCTGGATGCCGGCGAGGGCGGAGCGCGTGCCGTCGACGCCGCTGGCCTCGGCGGACGAGACCGGCGCACCGGCCCTGACGCGCAGCAGCAGGGACAGCTCGCCGAAGCCGGCGACCACGTTCACCACGGTGATGAAGGTGAAGAGGATCAGCAGCAGGATGGCTAGGTTCGCGACGAGGCCGAAGCCGCGCGGGCGAGTGCGTACGGTGGCGGACATCTCCACTACCCCCCGAGGCGCGCGTCCCGGATGGGACGCCTGGTCTTCACGAGCTAGCGGATGATACCGGGGGAGGTCTTACGGGTTTCCCACACGCGGCGGGTCGTCCACGGCAGCGGGTCGGGGCCCGCCACCGTCGCCTCTCCCGACCAGGCGGCGGAGCCGTAGGCGAGCCGCCCGGGGCAGAGCGAGGCGTCGGTAGGCAAGAAGAGAAGCCCGTCGCAGACGGGCTTCCTCTGGTCGGGGTGGCCGGATTTGAACCCACGGCCCCTTGACCCCCAGGCAGCGACCGGCCATCTGGCCGAGTGCGCTAAGTCGACTTCGTTATGGCTGGACCGCATTTCAGGCGGTCCGCAAGTACGCCTTCTAGCCTGTCTTGGAGCCCCTTACGGGCAGCACGACACAACGACTGACCCACTAATCACGAGCAGTGACCCTCCGTGCTCTTCATCATTCCTTAATGTGGCCCGAGACCGAAATACGCCACAGGACGCGTTGGGACGCCACAGAACGCCTTGGGGCGCTACAGGCAGCATTGCGCATGAGAACTTGATTAGTGGCAGTGACCTCGACCCAAGCCAGGCCATTCTTGCCCCGTACGGGGTGCTACCTTACTTAACGGAGCGCGACGGACGGTGCTATCCGCATCGTGCAGAAGCAGCTTCAACAATCAAAGGACCGACGACGGCACATCCCCGCCAAGAGAGAGCCGCGGCCGGTCCGACTCGAAAGGAGAGTCACCCATGACTCTACACAGCCAGCGGCGGTTTGCAAGCGTTTCGGACGTCTCCAAGCTACTCGGGCTGCCGAGAAGCACCATCTATGACCGGGCAAGGGATAAGCGCCTTCCAGGCGTAGTCCGCGTCGGTCAGCGAATCTTGTTCGATCTTGAGAAGCTCGAGCGCTGGCTAGAAGCTGGCGGCGACTACGCGGAGCCAGAAGCGGCATGAATAAGCCCGCCGATGGGCGGCGGGCGCGGACAGACACGGACAGTGTAGCGAAGCCGAAAGTCTGCCCTTGGCCCTGCCTCGACGCCGACCTGCATCACGAAATCAGGGACGAGTCCAACGTTGTCCGAGGTACCTGGTGCGAAGTCTGCGACCAGGCAATCACCCGGAGCGAGTGGTACACGCACCTCCAGGGGGCACCGCGTGACGCGTCCCCTCTCTGACCCCACTAACGCCAGCAGCCGCGCCCCAGACGGGGCTGCTGGCCGCCGACTTGACGCAGGATCAAGAGGCGGGCCCCGCGGCTGCCTCGAGCCGGAAGCCTTAGAACTCCTCCAAGCCGTCCGTCCAAACCGACCGGCAGACCTCTACCAGACCTTTCCCGAAGCTCCGGGCGCCAGGGGATACCCTCAACAGTTCCAGAGCTCTCGGCTGACGGCAGGAAGAGCGCTCTCCCTCCTCAACGAACATGGGCATGGAGTCTTCTACGCCCTCTCGGACTTCAGCCAGCCGCGGCGCACGATCGAGAATGTCGCTCGCGTTTTCCACTTGTGGCAAGACTTCGACGGCGTAGAGACGCCTGCGGGATTCGCGTTAGAGCCTCACGCTGTGGTCGAAACGTCTGGGCCTGACCACCGGCAGGTGATCTGGCGAGTAGGCGGGCTGCCTCAGGACGCCGGAACCCACAACCGGCTCCTTGAGGCTCTCTGTTCCACGCTTGGGGGCGACCCGGGGGCGCGGGGTCTCAACCGAGTGCTGCGGCTCCCCGGCTACTTGCACCTGAAGCGCGGGCCGCGCCGCGTTAAGCTGATTCACGCCTCGCAGCACCGCCCCTACACACTGAAAGAGGTCTATGCGGCTTGGCCGGCTCTTGAGGAGGCCGCGCAACCACCGAAGCAGCCTAGACCCCTCCCCCTCTCGCCAGGCGACACATCCGCTTACGTGAAGGCCGCGCTCAAGGGCGAATGCGAGAAGGTCGCCGGCACCGTGACGGGCTTGAACAGCGCCCTTACAGCCGCTTCCTTCAGCATCGGGCAGCTTGTCGGCGCGGGAGCGCTGGACGAGGGCCTCGCCAAGTTCGCTCTCCTTGACGCCGCGATGCAAGCGGCCTCGCACCCTGGTCGCAGTCACCCATTCACCGACCGCGAAGCCCTCACGGTCATCACGCGCGGGCTACGCGCCGGGGCAGCGCGCCCGCGCCGACTCGAGGCGCGGCGATGACCGGCGAACAGGACCACCTCGAGCTCGACGGAGCTGCGGTGCTCGACGCCGTGCGCGACTTCATCGCCCGTTTCGTCGCGTTCCCGAGCCAAGCTGCGCTGATCAGCGTGACCCTCTGGGTAGCCATGACTCACATGGCTACCCGCGTTCACTCCGCTCCGCGCCTCGCACTTCTCAGCCCCGAGCCCGGTAGCGGTAAGAGCAGGGTTCTGGAGGTTCTGGCTCTCCTAGTGGCGAAGGCAATGTTCGTCTTCGGCGCGTCGGCGGCCGCCATCTTCCGAAGTCTCGCGGCTGAGCCTCGCACGCTTCTCTTCGATGAGGTCGACGCTGTGTTCACGAAGCGCAGCAAGGACTCGGACGCCAACGAAGACCTCCGCGCACTCCTGAACGTCGGCTATCGACGCGGAGCGACGATCCCAAGGTGCGTGGGCCCTAAGCATGAGATTCAGAACTTCGACGTGTACGCGCCAGCCGCCCTCGCCGGGCTGGGCGAGCTTCCCGACACGATCATGACGCGCTCCCACATCGTCCGAATGCGGAAGCGCTTGCCTAGTGAGAAGGTAGAGCCCTTCCGCTCCCGCCTGAACGAACCACAGGCTGCGCCCATCGCCTCCGACCTCGCGGCCTGGGCTGCCATCGTTGCCGACGAGGTCGGCATGGCATGGCCGGAGCTACCCGAGGGGGTGGTCGACCGGCCAGCCGAGATCTGGGAGCCGCTGATCGCTATAGCCGACGCCGCGGGAGGGCACTGGCCTCAGTCGGCCAGAGACGCATGCGTTGAGATGCTCAAGGTCGCCGCGGAGCGGGACGTCAGTCTTGGCGTGCGCCTCCTCGTCGACCTGCGGACAGTCTTCGGCGAGACAACCGCTATGACCACAACGGACGTGATCAACGGCCTCGTAGCCCTCGAGGAAGCACCGTGGGGCGATCTCTACGGCAAGACCATTCAGCCGCGCACTCTCGCCAGGATGCTCCGCCCATACGGCGTGACGTCTACGAAGGTGAAGGTAGGCGGAAGAAGCCTTCAAGGCTACCGGCGGGAAGACCTGTGGGACGCATGGGAGAGGTACGCGCCTCTCCCACCCTCTCCCGCACAAGCGGAACCTGCGGAACCCGTGGCGGTCAAGGCCATAAGTGCCCACGGGCAACGCAACAGCGGGGTTCCACATGCGGGTTCCACATCGAGCCATGCGCCGGAACCTTCGGAACTCGCCAGTTTGAACAGGGTTCCCCAGGTTCCGGAGCGCGAGAGCGACCAGAACCTGGAATCGGCCGCCCCCACCGGCTTGATTCCGGAGGTTCCACAGGTTCCTGACTTGCGGGGAGCGGAGCGAGAAACGGCGCCACAACTGACCGGACGCGCTCGCCTTGTCGCCCTCGACCTGACGGACCTTGACCCCGCCACCGCTCACGAGCTCGCTCTAGCCAACCTTCAAACCCTCGCAGCCGAGCGGGTGAAAGTGCCAGCCGCATGGTCCGAAGCGGCAAGCACCGAACCTCACGCGATTGCGGTCGCGACGACCCTGGCGCTTGAGGACCTGACGTCAGCCGGGAAGCTCACAGCATCAGTCTCTGCTTACTCGCAGGCGGCCGGAGCCGCTCTCGAGGTGCCAGCATGACCACGCCGAAGCAGCCTGTGAGGGGTCGTGATGCTTGACGGTCACGACCCCCTCCTCGAACTCTTCCTCCAAGCCGAGGAAGACGACCTCAAGACCCGCCGCAAGCTCGAGAAACGCGCCGAGTACGCCGAGAGGCACCGACAGCGCAAAGCCGGCCATACGGGTCCGCTCGTCTGCCGCCTGGCCGTCCCGCGCCGCCTCTGGCCGGCCGTGCACTCCCGAGCGATCGAGGCGGCCGTGAAGATCACCACCGACCTCCTGCCGCCCGGCGTGACCTCTCCCGTGGTCCTTACAACGTCCGAGTCCGGTGCGGCCGTCCTATGCGCCGCCGCGCCCGCGGTCGCCGTCCTAGGGTCCGAGGTGGCCGCGTGAGCGAGCAAGGAACCGCCCACCCCCTACCCGCCGACGTCGCGGAGCAGATTCCCCGCCGCCTCCGTCTTCGGCACCTGAGCCTCCTACTGGACGAGAAGCCGAGCGTCATCCGCTACTGGCTCGACAGCGGCATCCTTCCAAGCCAACAGCGCGGCTTCGCCGGCCATCGCTGGGTTGACCCGAACGACGCGATCACGTTCGCCGTCGCGGAAGGCATACCGCCCGAGCGCCTCAACTGGCGAGGAGTCGTCGAGCTGGAGCTCGGTATGGACGCCGACGAGAACTGAGCCCTACGGAAGCGCGGTTACTGCAGTTGCTGTGGTAGCCGCGCTTTCGCGTGGCGCGGCCGTACTCCCGCGGCGGACGATGCTCGCATGACGACTAGCGACAAGCTCCTCCTAGCTGGCGTGGGCCAAGCCCTAGAGGCGTTCACGGCCGACGCACCGGAAGAGCAACGAACCGCCGAGGCCATACGCAAGGAAGCCGACCAGCTCTTCCACGACCTCGAGTCGTTCGACTCCAGCATCTCCGAGATCAAGTCGGACAAGCGCCTGAGCGACGTAGGCAAGGAAGAGCGTCTAGCGCCCCTCCGCGACCAGCTCAGGCAGAGCCTCGAGGCTAGGGCCGCCGCCGTCGAGCGCCGCGTCGCGGAAGTCGAGGCGCGAGCGCAGATCACGCCGCCCGCTCTCGACCCCGACCCGGCCATCTCGGAAGCCCGCCTAGCGAACGCCCGCAGTGACGCTCGCATGCTGCTCGACTCAGCCGGCGACCGCGCCGCGGACGTCATGCGGCAGATGGTCGAGTCGAACACCGATCCCGCCGTCACGCACCTGCTCATGTTCACGAACTGGCCGAAGCTGTACCTGCAGAGCCGAGGCGGCAGCGCAGCGACCGGCATGCTTTGGGACCAGTACAGGGTCGAGCTCCTCGAGCGCGTCTTACCGCCCGACCAGGCGGCCCAGGCGCGAACGGCTAAGGCCCTCAAGCACCTGAAGCAGGCCGCGCAGATCGCCAGTCACGCCCGCCACTTCGCGCTTGCCGACAGGGGCCTCTAGCGTGCGGCAGGATTGGTACTCCCCGACCACCGTCGGAGCTCGCATCGCTAGGGTCCGCGGCATCGCCCGGGCGGAGGGCCGCGCCCTCGAGGTGTGGGAAGGCGACGGCCGAACCCCGCAGGGTTTCACCTGCAACGCGCATCCTGGCCGGTCGCTCTCCATGCGGGAGCTGCGCGAGAGCCCGCCGAACCCGCGGGCGTGGCGGTACGTCGTTCCCAACGGCACGGCCGCCGCGGAAGCCCAGAGGACGGAGCAACGGAGACGCAACGGCGGTGCGATTGCCGCTCTGGACGACGCTCTCGCGCGTGCGCTTGACCGAGCCTCAGGCGAGCGGAGGGCGGCATGAGCGATGCGGCATGGCCGCCCGGGTGGAAGTTCATGCCAAGCGGCTACGTCGGGTGGGGC